>JAFNFT010000034.1:32543-33923 GCA_017885605.1 Methanobacteriota archaeon
AATGGATGAAGTTCAATAACCTCAGGGAGTTTCGAGAGTTTATTGAATACTTCATATTCATGCAAGGGTGAAACATGCATAAGAACAAAAGCTATTACCACCTTTATTTCTCCTTTATCATCAATATCATACCATCTCTTTCTTTAATAACATACCCTGAGAACCACCAGTTTTTTTGTATAAAGGTTTCAATTACTGATAACCTCCCATACAGATTTCTTTATAAGGTATAAGGATATTAAAAATACCAAAATCGGAGATTGAATTTTGATAAAAGAAGAAGATACATTTGTTGAACGATCTCATAATAAATTTTATCAAATGGCTAAGGATTTTATTGAAGTTTGTCCAAAATGTAAAAGTAAAAATATTTTTGTTAGAAGAAGAAAGATACCAAAATATATGTGTCAAAACTGTGGCAACGAATTTGATGATTCTAAAACTAAGATTGTTTAGAAAACGCCCAACAAAAGAACAACGATTCAATGATGTCTGTTCAGGTATCAAAAACCACACCCCTTTTCTGAATATCTTGCTGATAACCTCCAAAAACAGTATTCTTTATTAAGTGATTAGAAATATCAAAATTGGTGTGATAACAATGCCAAAAGGAAAAGAAAAAAAACCAAAATTTGTAAACATAGCACCACTTAAAGGTACAAGAGTTCTTGAATATTGTCCAAAGTGTAACAGCAAAAATATTCATGAAAGAAGAACAAAAACAAAACCAAAATATAAATGTGGAGCCTGCGGACACGAATTTCCGAATCCTTAAATAATCATATGTTTGTTTATTTTTCAGAAGAGACGGCACATTCAGGCGGGTAAAACCACGTAAATTGGTTGATGTATAAGTNNGATTTAGTGTTTTGGAGATGATAGTCAATGGATGGAGTTTTAGTTAAATGGGATGGGAATTATGGAGAAATCCAGATGTCAGATGGGAAAAGGTATCCTTTTGTTGCAAGTGTCAAGGAAGAGAGACTTCATGTTGGGGATATAGTTGTATTTGATTTAAGTGATAAGGATAAGAATTATTTTCATGCTATCAATGTGAAGAAATTTGAAAGAGAATAAGTTAATGAGAGGGTTTGTTAAATTCAAGAATGAAAGTGGTCATGTGTTTGTTTATTTTTCATTCTTCTTTAAAAACATACCCTTAGAAACATATGTTTTGTGCATGTAGTCACTAAGTGAACTTCGGTCAGGGAACCTTTATACAGAAGTATCTACATGTTCTTTTTGCTTTTAATAGAGTTAAAAGGAGGCAAACATTATGATGGCTGGAGGACAGCAACCAATTATCATCCTTCGAGAAGGAACGAAGCGAGAAAAAGGAAAAGGCGCACAACTGAACAACATTATGGCAGCACGAGCAAT
>JAFNFT010000035.1:0-6987 GCA_017885605.1 Methanobacteriota archaeon
GGCTAATAGTTGTTCTTTTAACCATAGGTATCTTTTCGTCCATATCGCGTACTCATTTTTAAATATAACGAAATAACTATGGATATTATCGCCATAAGTATAAATAATCATATCGTTAAATAATTTTAAATAATAATATGTAAAATTAATGCTCTTTATATATTTTTAGCACATTTATTCATACATACATGCATATGTATGTGTATATGCATATTGTATACATACATTTAAATAATATTATGCATTTACATATACTGTTGGTTGTTGGGAAGCTTGATAAAAATTCAAGTCAACAATCCATAGCACTCACATAAAAAAACAAGGGGATGATGGGCCCTTTTTAAAAAAAGATCCCACTGCATCTGAATTTCCCTCCTCTAATTATTTTAAACCCCACATCCCCTTCCCATCCCTCCTTAATTGATAGTAACGTTACTTCTTGTTAATATAATTCTCTTTCAAAAGACGAAGAGATACATCATTATTCAATCAAGTACACGGAAAGAAACCAAAAAAAGAGTTTCATAAACTCTACTCTATCTTTTTATATCATCTTTTCATTTTCATTTTTACTTCTCATTCCAATACTTATTTTATATTCGAATGCAATATCATTTCGTAATAGAGGCATCCACAATTGGGGATATGATTTCTTAGGTAGTAAATGGGTTACAACTGGCTTATTATTTATGCAGATCGGGATTTCTACATATGTTCTTATTTCCACATTTTATTATGCTGACAGAGTTTATAATATTATTTCACATCCAGACATTTACAAAGAATCATTAACATCTTATTTTGTTGTACAATACTTAGGTCTTGCATTTTTTATTGCTATTGCAGTATTAATTTTTAATGCATTTATTTATGGCTATATTGTTTCTAAATATCCTTCAGTTGAAATCTATGTAGATACAGAAGCAAATCGTAATAGAATTCTAAGAGGAACTCTTATCAAAGATACTGGGAAATTTATTACGATTTTAAGAGCTTCAGATGGTAGGTATCAAAAAATCCAAAAAGATAAAATCATTTTTATTGATTATTTAACGGATATAATCTAATTCTACTTTTTAGATTTCTTTTTAAGAGTACTAACCATATTTGGTTCTTCATCGTCAAAATCCAAATTCCCAATATCTTTTTGGTTTTAAAGATAGAACTCGGCCATGTGTACTAACTGTATTCTTAAACTTCTATGTTCAAGTTCCAATCTACAGATTTTATACGATCTGGTATCTTTCAGAAATTGATAAATTCGAAATGAAAGAATAATTGGGGAATTGCTCCCCTTCGAGTATTTCTACTAAGCCTAGTTTTATATTCTGTAAACCATCCCCAACGGAAGTTTTTCAATTTTGGAACCTTAAGTTTTATATTATACGAATGCATATCAATTTCGAAAAGATACACTCTAAATGCGAAAAGGTTGAGGAGATATGGCCATGCCAGTAAAAAAAGAAGTTTGTAGCACCGGCATAGAAGAACTAGATATGAAAATGTCCGGCGGAATACCACTTGGAAGCACGGTTCTCGTCACAGGATGCAGTGGATCAGGGAAGACGACACTCTGCATGCAGTACCTGTTCAATGGCGCCAGAAAAGGGGAACGTGGCGTCTTTTTTACCATCACAGAACCTCTCTTTAAACTGACAAAAAACCTCGAGGGATTTGCATTCTATGATAAAAAACTCATTGAATCAGGCATGGTCAATATCATCGATTTGCGGATCATCAGTGAACGGTTAGGCTTAGACACAGAAAAATACACGGTGGAAGACGCGGGAGCCTTACTGGATATCTTAAAAGATATCGCAGATGAGCTAGACGTCAAACGCTTAGTGATGGATTCTATCACCGCCCTCTGCTATCGGCTTCAGACCCGGGAGATGATTCGGGATTTTATCTTTAAACTCGGCACATCCCTTGCGGTGATGAAATGCACAACGATGCTTACCTCTGAAGTCCCACCCCAGACGTTCAAATTCTCCCAATACGAAATCGAGGAGTTCATCTCTGATGGTATTTTCTTCCTTGGCGACATGGACCGGAAAGGAGATCTCATTCGGACATTACAGGTCATTAAAATGCGAGGAACCGACCATTCTCGAACGAAATTTGCATTGAATATTTCGGCTCAACGCGGTATCGAGTTAATACCGTTATTGAAATCCACTGAGTTTGAATCATTCTTGAAACGATAGGAGTTGGTGAGATGGTAGATGCTGTTATTGAAGGCATAAGGGAACGAATCGCGGCAGCGATCCAGGTGAACCAATCCGTTGGGATCCAGGTCCCTGAGAACAGACATGGAGATTTATTAGAGGCCATTTTTGACTCCATATGCAGAAACACCCATACGACATGGACCTATGTCACGGTTAGTAAAACCTTTGATTACCTTTCAAAGACGTTCAAAGAGGGAACTCGGCAGACCAATATCAAATTCATTGATTGTATCTCACGTGCTGCTGGTATTTCAGAAGCTGCGTCTAACTGCATTTATGTCGAAAGCCCAGTGATGTTAGAAAAAATAATTTTAGAGATACTCAATAATTTCAAAGGAATGAAACGTGATTTGGATAAATACATCGTCATCGACTCACTCAGTGCACTGATGATCTATAATGACCCAGAGATCATCAGAGAGTTCATGTCACTCGTCATGAATAGAAGTAGATCAGAGAACATCCATGTCGTCTCCATTCTTGTTGAAGAGGAAATGGACTCCAGTAAACTGATACAACTCAACGATAAAATCATTGTGTTACGTGACTCATTTATAGATTAGAGAGTAGCAACCATGACCCAATCAGATATGAGAAAAAAAGAGAATATACATCATTCCTGGGAAGATATGCCATCTCAAAAGGAACAGCTTACGAACTGGCAGGACAGCGCGTTTCATGCAGCGTTAGAAAAGCTCCAAACCAGTCATGGGAACCCAGATTCTGTCATGCGAATGGGTGAAGCGTTCGGCAGAGGCTTGTTCGCTGAACGAGTAAAAGACAAAGCACCTGACTGGACGATGAAAGAATGGCTTCAGGAGATAGAAAAGAACGTCTGTGAACCACTCGGGACTGAATTTACCTTTACGAAAATTTCACCAGATGTTATGACCACGTTCATGAACCGAAATCCACTCGCACAGACATCTCAAGAGCGCACAGCAGCATCACTTTTTAATTTCGGTGTGATGCGGGGACTCTTCCTCAGCGCGTTCCCCCAAGGAGAACTTGTTATGAATGACATAAAAAACAAAGAGAGTCCTGAATTCATCTTTAAAACAAATGCATCAGCGAAAGATAAACTAGAGCGTGAACGAGCGATCCATGCAATTACCTTTTTGAAAAAAGAAGACGGCGTCTGAGAGAATGCCACGAGAAGCATTTATCAATACCACGGTTCAAAAAAAAGAAGGCTTTGTTCGTACTGGGATTGATAAGTTAGATCGATTGCTTGAAGGGGGGATCCCTGCTGGATTCACTGTCGTTCTTCTCGGCATGCCAGGCAGCAGCACTGAGATTCTTGTGAAACAGATAGCATCATGCGGAAGCGTCACCTACATCACCACAGAAGAAACAAAACAAGAAATACTTGATACGATACGCCGGTTTAACTGGCCAATACCAGAAATAGATTTCGTCGACATCTCAGAAAAATACTACACAAATGTCTTACTAGGGGAACAGAAACGGGTCAGTATCTATGAACAACGATCAAAACTCAAACTGAAAGAACTCATCGAAATCGGATCAACCGCGATGCCATCGACAGCCTCCGCCAGCGAAGATTTCTTAGCTGTTTTATCCAATCGAACAAAAAACGTTCCTGAGAAAAGAATCATTATCATCAACTCTCTTGATTTTTTCCTCAGTCAGTACGACCAGGACGAAGTCCTTAGAACCGTCTATGCGATAAAAGTCAATAACTTGAAGAACAAAGGCGCTCTGCTCATTGTGATGACAAAAGGAGTGCATGGTGATTTGTTTGAGCGAAAAATGGAGGGACTCGCTGACGCGGTCCTTGAACTTGATGTCATCCAGAAAGGCTCCTCCTTTGAACGGTACCTCTCCGTAAAAAAAATGCGGAATTACGCAAAAAAAATAGGAATCGCACGGTACGTGATCGATGATAGCGGTTTCGTTCTTGAAATGATCGAACGGATCATGTAGAAAATTCTAACGATTTCGTATCGATTGTATAAATTAAAAAAGAAAAAAAGGAGATTTTGTTTCTCGGGTTTATATGGTTATTTTCGAGAAGAAAATCTTTGCTGTGACGGTATAGGTTGCACCAATTCCTTCAGTACAGTTGACGTTGATCTTTATCGTTGGTTTTGGTTTAAGAAGACCAAGACCAATGCCTTTTGGTGCGCCAATCACTGTGAAATTTCCACCACTACCAAGGGTCGCTTGTGTTCCTGAGAACGCTTTTGGTTTAATGAATAAACCACCCTCAATGGTGACGTCACAGGTGACGTTTGTTGCCGCTCCGTCTCCAATGTTTCTAATGGTCACGATGAAGCCTTTTCCACCTACAATGTTAATCGAGAATGCTGGTTCAGGGTTCTCAGAGGGCATATGTTTGAACATTCCATCGGTGACATCATCAGTGTTAAATCCACCAGCCCAACCTATTTCTCCATCAACAAAGTCTGTGGCAAGCATCTGAATATTCGCCATTTCATCATAATTTATCCAGCTGTGTCCACCATCAAGACTGTAAGATGCTCCTGAAGATCCAGTTGCAGCTCCTACACTCACATATTTATTTGCAGTTCCGGGGAGGTAGGCAAGACCAGATGAGAAACAGGTTCCAGAGTACGTGACTGGAGCCCATGATACGCCACCATCCATGGTTTCAAACAAATCATACGTAACACCGTTATCATGTGCAACTAATCCATGGGTTCCGTCCTTAAAGGCAAGGTCGTTCACACCACCGTTTAAACCACCCGTGCTTGCACCAGAATAACTTGCAAACCACGTGTGACCTCGGTCATGTGAGATGTAAACGTTTCCAAGGTTTGTTCCGAAAATGACAGTATCACCAACGGCATCGACGACACCGGTCCATCCACCTTCTCCACTTTGGGCTGCAAGACCACTGTAGTTTGCTTGTGGGACTCTAGTCCACGTCGTTCCACCATCGCTGGTGTAGTAATCTTCGAAATATCCATCTAACGTGTCCCCAAGAACTACTCCTTCGTTTTCATTCCAAAAAATCACGTTATTACAAAATGAAATCGGGTAATGTCCAAGCTGGGTCCAAGTTGAGCCGCCGTTGGCTGTTTTATAGGAACCGCAAACTGTATCTTGGGCACCATCTTGGTTAAATAATGATGCGTAGGCGACTGTTCCGCTTAATCCCCAAATATTACCGAGACCGTAGCCTGCGGAAGCTAAGATATAGTTAGGTGTCCAGAGGTTCCCCCCATCCGTTGTCATTGTAAAATCAGTTGTTGCTGCATTTCCACCAGAACCATCGTAGGCGATAGCCCAGGCAGTCATATTATCGACTGCATCAAGGAATCGTATGCCTCGAGATGCTGTTGTAAAACCCGATGCTTCTTGAGTCCATTCGCCGCGTCCTAAGATATTTTTCGGTTCGTTAAGATTCGCGACGATTTGCGTTTTAGAGGTCAACGCTGATACTGGCATGATAAATGCCAATGCAATAGCGATGACGACACTAGCTTTAATTAACATCTTTGTTCTGTTCAAAAGTTTCATAAGTTTTTCCCCATATCTATCATCATAGGCGTCTTTTTATTTAAATGTTTCGTAAAATACTTCGAGGTTTGTTTCTTTTGTGTGCTTCCCTCAAAAAAGCCTCTGATGAATCCTCATATTTTTTTAAAATTCCTTCCTATTTTTATGAAATCGAAAGAGAGATAAAAGTATGGATGTGATGAATGTATTCTCATTTTTGGGGGTACGTGACGGGATACTTTCAGTCTTCTTGACCACACGTTTATAAGCATCTTTCTCGTTCTTCCTTATGCAAGGGAGTTCTTATGGGAAAAGACAAAGAAATTGAGTCGCCTCTGCATGATTTACCTGGCGTTGGTCCTGCGATAGCGGATAAATTGATCGAAGCAGGATACGCAGATATGATGAGCATCGCTGTTTCATCACCAAAGGAATTAGCAGAGGTTGCAGAGATCGGTGAACCCACCGCTGCAAAAATCATTCAAGCAGCCCGAAAACAAGCAGATATCGGTAGTTTTGAAACAGGGACTGCACTTCTCGAGCGTCGAGCAAAAATAGGGGCGATCACCACAGGGTCGAAAGCATTTGATGAACTGATGGGTGGAAAAGGATTTGACAGTCAAGCAATCACCGAGATGTTTGGTGAGTTTGGATCAGGGAAAACACAGATAGCACATCAGATGTGCGTCAACGTTCAACTTCCAATAGAGAAAGGTGGATTAGATGGCCATGTTTTCTATATCGATACGGAAAATACATTTCGACCAGATCGTATTATCCAAATGGCTGAGGCATATAAGCTTGACTCCGACGAGGTGCTAAATAAAATCCATGTCGCCCGGGCGTATAACTCAAGCCATCAGATGTTACTCGTCGATAAGGTCATAGAGCTGTCGAAGCAGTTTCCTGCACGCTTGTTAGTTGTTGATTCGCTCACCAGCCAGTTCCGTGCGGAGTTTATCGGAAGAGGCGCACTTGCAGATCGACAGCAGAAACTGAATAAACATATGCATGATCTCCTCCGCTGGAGCGATCTTTATAATGGGGTTGTTGTGGTGACAAACCAAGTCGCTGCAAAACCAGATGCGTTCTTTGGCGATCCAACCAGACCAATTGGAGGTCATATTGTCGGGCATACTGCAACGTTCCGGCTGTATCTGCGGAAAAGTAAAGGGGGGAAACGAATCGCACGGTTGATTGATTCCCCGCATCTCCCTGAAGGAGAAGCAGTGTTTTCTGTCAGTGAAATAGGCATCAGAGATTAAAAAAA
>JAFNFT010000035.1:7025-13811 GCA_017885605.1 Methanobacteriota archaeon
CAAATCCTATGAGAAGAAGACCGACGGGGATGAGAAACCAGGGGGAAAGAAGAATTTCTTTCTGACCGATCAGCACAAGGATCGCGATGAGAAACGCAAGAAGACCTCCGATGATGCCGGTAAACTCAACAGGGAATTCTAATGAGCCTAAATGCATCACGAACGGTTCATGTCTTTCTGGTTGGTTCATCTGCAACTCAATCGTTGTGTTTAGGTCTGCCATCGCGGTTTGCATCGCTTGAAGTTCTGTTGCCATGGTCGTACCGGTCTTTTCGATTTCCCCGAATTGTTCTTTGAGACAACTCGTCTCCTGCTGTTGTTTTACAAGCTCATTATGCAGAAGCGTCAGCTCACTATCAAGGACGCGTGCTACTTCCGTGGCGTTCTTCTTTTTTACATGTAAAAAGAGCGTCTCGACAGGTCCTTCGATTCCGATTGCTCTCAGGCCGTCTGATTCTGACATCCTCCCAGATAAGCGTTTTTCAACGGCAGATAACCGTGAACTCACACTGGTTGTCGTTTGCTCAATCTTCCGTATCCAGCTGCGGACTG
The DNA here is from genome assembly GCA_017885605.1 of Methanobacteriota archaeon. GTDB lineage: Archaea > Thermoplasmatota > E2 > DHVEG-1 > DHVEG-1 > SM1-50. Next base: position 7,578 of record JAFNFT010000035.1, read on the forward strand.
ACTGCAGATTCTCCTCTGAGTCCGATCCTTCGTTTATTCTTTTCTTCTTCGATACCTTCTCCTTTCTTTTCTTCACTAACATTTTTTTTCCCCCACTACCTCATAGACTGCTATCTATCTTCTAATGAAACGACTGGTTCATCGCATCAGAGAGCGATGAAGCCCTCTAACTTAGTCGTATCACGCTGACCGCTTTCGTATCACTAAAATCCTCATACCCGTTCGCTTTCACGGTCAGAACCATATACGCTTCGTTGATGTTCGCATCCAGAATCGGCTTGATACCAGTGATTTTTGCAGAACCATTATCAAGGGTTTTCCCTTGATTAGCATCCCCCGCCCCGACCAACGTCACTGTTGCTTCGCTAATCGGGTCCGCCCGTTCATCACTGGTGGTGACTTTCACCCAAATCGTGTAGGTCTTCGAAAACGTGAATTTCCCGCCTCCATCAGACCCTGGGCTCTCTGCGATGAGCGCATTCGAGGTGACCTGTACGTTCATTGTTCTGGTTGCTTTCGGGATCATAAAGATAACTGCTGCAATCACTGCGACTGCTACAATCATAATTACGATCAGATACATCGGGATGCCTAACACATCCCCACTTTCGTTCTTTCTAAAATTCTTTTGATTCATTTCTTTTTACCTCCCGACTTTTACTATATTTGATAATAGAAGATATATACATGTATCTTTTTAATTCTTTTGCAATAAAATTTTTATAATACAAGGATGGCACATTTTCACTATCACTTTCTTTACATGGTTTGAAAAGAAAAACACCTCATATCCGTCGGACGATTCGCGTTATTTGAGTTTCTTTAGGATCAATTTTGCGGCTTTCTCCCCGGAGAGAAGCATGCCACCAAAAATTGGACCCATTCGCGGGGCACCATACACCGCGTTCGCACCCATACCAGCGACAAAAAGACCAGGATAGACTTCCTTTGTGTTTTCCACGACGGTACGTTCCCCTATCTCCGCACACATGGACCGTTCTTTCTCCAAATCACCACTTGGTGTATTCAACGCCCCGACCTTCCGTCGTACAATATGACAGACCTCAGCAGCATGACCGGTGGCATCAATACAGTACCGAGCACGAATCGACAAGGGATCCACATGCAAACCAGCGATCTGGACAGCACTCCAGTTAATCACAAACCCATTGACTTTATTGTGATTCAAAAGCACATCTTCAACTGAAATCGTATTAAAGATCCGAACACCTGCATCAATCGCAGCTGAACATAGTTTCGTGGTCACCTCGATAGAATCAGCACTGTAATACCCATCCCCTGCGTCTTTGACTCGCACACCAACATCCTCCAGGATGTATTTCGAATCTTTTTGCACGACGATGACCGGGAAGGTCATCCCTCCGCCCCACATGCCGCCACCAACTGAGAGTTTCCGTTCGAAAAGGATGGTCTTTTTCCCAGCGTTTGCCAAGTATCTTGCAGCGGTCAAACCCGCAGGGCCTGCTCCAGCAATAGCAACATCGACATTCAGACTATCACTGAACTCTTTCGAAAAACGTTCGAAGATAATACGTGTGACTGTGACATCATCGATAGCGATAATAAACACCTCGTATCTACCCATATTTTTCTATTATTCTTAAACATACCGCTAATCATTTATATTCTTTGGTAAGTTTACCGTTTGTGTTGATTATCAGATGCGTTGAACCAAACGATATTTTCCCAGTCATCGCCCTTGCGTTCGAAACGTTACCAGAACCCTATAATCCCTCTATCTTCACTCAATTCTACGAGTCATACCCCGAGGGGTTCCTTGTGGCTCTCAACTTTGATACGATTATCGGATTTCTCATCGGCATTAAAACTACACCGAATACCGCACGAATCCTCATGCTTGCGGTAAAAGACGCGTATCGCAAAAAAGGTATCGGTTCAGCGCTCCTTTCACGATTCCTCAAAGAGATGAAACATCAAAATATCACCGGGGTGGAACTTGAAGTCCGTACATCCAACCAAGGTGCGCTGAAGTTTTATCAAAATCAAGGGTTTCTGCTGCAAGGAACGTTACAACAGTTCTATCAAAACGGGGAAAACGCGTATAGTATGCGAAAAGAATTATGACCGATGAGTCTCTTTTTCTTTCTCAGTCATGAAGCGGATAGCCATCTGATCAAGACGATTCGCTATTTTTTCTAACCCAGGATCGCCATTGTTGTCAGAGAGGATCCCAGCGATATCCTTGCTTAAGGTAAACACTGCGAGTTTATGCTCACGCTTTGACTTATGGATTTGATACGGCGTTATTTCGAGTTTCTCGTAGCAACTATGGTCGCATCCGTTATTTTCACAGATCTGTTCCAGCTGACTTCGGATCTGATATAAAAACGTGTGGAGTTGTATGAGTTCGTCTTTCTGCATTGTGTTAGCCTTTCCCTTGCCAAGAATAGTATAACGACTTTTATATTTTTTCACGGTTCTTTCGTCTGTACCTGCTTCACACTCGCATGATTGTTAATGTCTTTTGTATGTTATAAAATCATTGAAAATCGTTTTTTGTCAACACTTTGACTGCTTTAGGCATTTTGACGACATTACCGAGTTTGATACCAACGATTTCTCTGACGTTCTTATTATTCGCGATGTCCAGTAAGCGTTGCGTCACGATCCCATCAAAGACAATAGCAGAGACATTATCACCTTTTTTAATCTCATCGGTGAGCTCACGGACAGGGATGGTCCGTATCTCTTTGCCGTTCTCATCTAACAACACTGCTTTTAATGAACCAGAAATCTCGTTGAGAATCGTTTCGTAATTCTTCTGTTTCTCCGTGCTGATGACCGGCTCTTCAACGACTTCTGTGGTATCCTCGTCCTCCTTCCGGATCTGTTGCTGTTCCTTTTTCTTCGAGAAGAATTCTTTTTTCATTTTCTGCGGTTGTTTCTCGCCGTTCTCTTGACGCTTGTCCTCACCGTTCTTCCCCTCGATTTTGATATTATACATATCCATGTACTGTTCACGCGGGATCTTATTCTTCAATGACTTCATGATGAGTTTCTGAGGGATTTCTTCAACCTCTCGTGTCTGTGGCGCCCGTGAGATAAAATCAACGTCAGCGACCTGCAAGAGTTCTCGCAGGATTAGTTCCCCGCCGCGATCACCATCGACAAAAACAGTGGTTATTTTTTCTTTTGACAGATCAATGACGGTGCGTGGGACATTGGTGCCACCAACCGCGATCACGTTCTTTATCCCGTATTTTAACAGGTTGAGCACATCGCGTCTGCCTTCAACAATCACAATCGCATCGCTATCATTGATATTCGGCCCAGCAGGACAATGATCATGACCGTAGCTGGTTATTTCCTCAACTTGAACAGCTTGTCGGACGTTCTCTGCGATACTCTCACTGTCGGTCTTGCTTCGTTCCATGACCTCATTTAACAAGACCTTCGCTCGTTCGATGACCTGTTTTCTTCGTGAGACACGGACATCTTCTACTTCATCGACATGNNGCCGACACGAGCGGATCGTTGTAATTCACGCAGGTCGAGTTCATCACCAAGGAGCCCTTCGGTTTGACCAAAGATTGCTCCGACGACATCGGATTTTTCGATGATTCCATCTGCTTTGATTTTAGCCTTAATTAAGTATTTTGTTGTTGATGGGTCAATAACCATTTATCTTCACCTCTAATCTTCATCAACTCTTTGAAAAATAGCACCCGGTTCTGCTCGCAGTGGCAGAGTTCTTTTTTCTCTCAATCTTACTACTTATTTTTCATATATTTCGAGAGTGAGTAAATCGGTAATCTTAAGGTTATGAAGTACCATTTTTCATTAAGTTGATACTTAATATTAGTGTATAGAACTTGCGTCATATTTAAATGTTGTGCTTGGTATTCAGTCAGGATTTCCATGGCTGAAAAAATATTTATCGGCGTCGCATGGCCGTACGCAAACGGATCCTTACATCTCGGTCATATCGCTGGATGTTACCTCCCTGCGGATATCTTCGCCCGGTTCAATCGCCTGAAAGGAAACGATGTCCTGATGGTCTCCGGCAGCGACGAACATGGGACCCCTATCACCATCACAGCAGATAAAGAAAAAACAACACCACAGGCAGTCGTAGATCGGTACCATAAGGAACAAATAGAAAACATGCACCAGCTTGGTATTTCCTTTGACCTCTTCACCAGGACGACAGCCGCAAACCATGAAACAACCGTTCAAGAGATCTTCTTAGACCTTTACCAGAAGAACTTAATCCATAAAAAAAGCATCGATGCTCTCTACTGCCCGACCTGTAAACGGTTTCTCCCTGACCGTTATGTAGAAGGCACCTGCCCGAACTGCCAGAAAGACGGAGCACGAGGAGACCAATGCGACAACTGCGGTAAACTTTTGGAACCATTCGAGTTACTCAATGTTCGATGTAAGGTGTGCGGAGGGACACCCGTCAGACAAAAAACAGAACACCTGTTCTTCTCCTTAAGTACCTTTGAGCCAAAACTCATCGCGTGGCTTAAAGATAAAAACTACTGGAAAGCGAACGTGCTGAAATTTACGAATAATTGGCTGCAGAACGGATTACACGATCGAGCGATTACCCGAGATATCAACTGGGGGATCAAAGTCCCTGTGTTCGGCTTTGAGAACAAACGTATCTACGTCTGGTTTGACGCGGTGATAGGGTACCTGTCTGCGAGTAAAGAATGGGCAAAAAAACACAAAGAACCATCGAAATGGAAGGAATGGTGGCAGAACCCAGAGGCGAAACATTACTATTTCCTTGCGAAGGATAACATACCGTTTCATTCCATCATCTGGCCGTCCATCCTGATGGGATACGATGAATCATTGAACCTCCCCTATAACATCCCAGCCAATGAATATCTCACATTAAAAGGGGAGCAATTCTCAAAAAGCAGAGGCGTTGGAATCTGGGTCCCGGAGATCCTCCAGCGGTTCGACCCTGATGTGATCCGATATTATCTCGCCATCAACATGCCGGAGAACAAAGATGCGGACTGGACATGGAATGATTTCGTCTCAAAAAACAATGACGAGCTCCTTGGGACCTACGGGAACTTCATTCACCGGGTCATCACCTTCACCAGCAAAAATTTCGGTGTCATCCCCGAAGCAGACACTTTAAGTGAAATAGATACAGAAGCGTTACAAAAAATACAGGAAACCCACAAAGAAGTCGAAGCAGCAATTGAACAATGCTCCTTCAAAAAAGGCTTACGAACAGTCATGAACCTCGCACAATATGGGAATGTGTACTTTGACCATAATCAACCCTGGATGCTCCTCAAAACCGATCCGCAACGCTGCAAAACTGTCCTAAATATCAGTCTACGTCTGGTGCAAGCACTCGCCGTCACCATGGCACCCTACCTTCCCTTCTCCTCAGAACACGTCTGGAGAATGATAGGGCATACACAACCAATACAACAGTGGGATGACGCACTTCTTGAATTACACACAGGAACACCTCTGGAGACACCGACACCTTTATTTAAGAAACTAGAATTAACAGAAATCGTGACCACAACAGATCCATTCTCAAAACTTGATTTACGCGTCGCAAAAATTCTCGAAGTCTCAGATCATCCGCAGGCCGATAAATTATACATCATGCAGGTGGACCTCGGACCACTCGGAAAACGCACGATCGTCGCTGGCATGAAACCATACTATCAGATACAAGAAATAACGGGAAAATTAATCGTGATAGTGACAAACCTCAAACCAGCGGTAATCCGCGGTGTCGAATCAAAAGGGATGTTGCTTGCTGCAACCGACGCAGATCATGTCGTCTCCTTACTCAACCCCACGGAGAGTTCCCCGGGGTCAGAAGTCGGGGTGGACGGCATCGCAAGAGAACCAGTTCCGCTTCTTGAATTTGAGACCTTCAAACAAGCACCAATGATGATTGACGCAAAAGGAAACGCGGTCTACAACGGCAAACCATTGAAAACAAAAGGCATCATCATCACCACAGACCGTATCGTGAAAGAAGGCGCAAAAATATCATAGGGGAGAAGAGTATGAATGCACCTATCGTTGTCGAAACAGAACTGCCAGCCAAAATACTGAACAAAGGAAAAGTACGAGATATCTATGAGGTGAACCATGATATCTTGCTCATCGCAACTGACCGTATCTCAGCCTTTGATGTTGTCTTACCAGACCCTATCCCCTCAAAAGGCGTCTGTCTGACACAACTGTCAAAATTCTGGT
>JAFNFT010000036.1 GCA_017885605.1 Methanobacteriota archaeon
CGATTTAATGATTAAAATTACACTCACAACCAATATACCATTCATTTTCATCTACCTTTCCCCCCAGACTAGACTCCACATCACTTTATTTTTTCAGAAAAAAATAGCTTTGGTTACTTGTATCGGACAAGCATTAACACGGTTTAACTCATAGTTCTTTGCTCGTTCCGTCACAGTGGGGATAAGTCATTCGGCGTTGTCCATTAAATAACTCTATATTATAAGTCCTACCCTTTTGAACCTTCTTTATCAAACTTGGTTACATACTGCTTATAACCGCACACCGGACAGAACCAGAACCGTATGTCGATGCCTTCACTATGTTGTTTCATCGGAACGTTACAGCACTTGCACATATCATTTGATTTCTGTTTCTGCATTTTCTTATTCTCTCTTACTATCAAAACATCATTCACTTTAAAAACATATCCTTACTGTTGAGAAAGAAAAAGATAAAAAGATGCCAAAAAAACCTACTGGATGACTATTTCTTCGATTTAGGTAACCCTATCCATCTTGGTGTTCTTTCCATATACTCTTGGTATTCCTTCCCATATGTGTTGAGACAATAACGCTCTTCAGCTGGTGTAGCAATCAGTATAGGTATTGCGTGTATAATTACAATGAGTAGAAAGAGCCAAGATAAACTCATTATTGATATACTAATAATCATCAAAAATAAGCCAAAATAAGTAGGGTGTCTTGAGTACCGATATGGTCCAGTTGTCCAAGGTGAATCAGGTTTAGCTTTTCTGAGAGTATGAAGAACCGTTAATTGAAGAATCACTCCAGACAAAAATATTAATAATCCTATGTAAAACCATATGATTTTTGATTTAAAGAAAAACGAGTTACATCCTATCATGCTAGTTGAGGGTCTCGAAAATAATCAGCCCACAGCCAAACCAGGTGATACATAACAGGTAAAACCAGACATTCTCAAATGAGACCGCTAGTCCAATTAAGAGGACGACCCAGGGTAGAATAAGGAGAAATACTGCCTGTAACAGGCTGCCGACTTTTTCAGAGAGATACAGTTCCATAGGCCATCAATATCTGTGGTTGTAAGTCGGAGTCGTATATTCCATGATATATTTAAGGTTAACCTGATTCTTTAAGGTCTTTCACCTTACCCATGGATGATCCATCGAGAAGATAAAGGTCCGAGTTATCAACGTCGACGAGGGACTTAAACGGTCCGAGGAGTGAATCTTGATTCACCGCGGTCCCACCACATAATGGGTTAAACGCGGGTAGTAGAAGAATCTGTGATGTTGGCGAGTTTGGATATTTTTCTTGCAGTGCATCCAAAAGTGGTGGGCCACGTAGCCAGCATTGTTCAAACGTTCGGTATCCAAGACGGTCCATCAGCATCACGGTTGGGTGGGAATGACCAATGATTACTTGATCGCATTGCATGATTTCAACGGATGGTCTTCGATGACCATGGGTAAATCCAATCCCCTCAAACACATATCCATCAGAGGGATGCAGCTGAATACCTGGTGTGAGTAACCGATCAATGTTCCCATCATGATTCCCAGGCAATACATGAAGCGTGCTGTATGATTGAATCATATCAAGAAAGTTTTTCACATCGGTTCGTTCTTGATGTGTCGAAGAAGGGATAGTATGTTTAATGTCCCCAAGAAGAATAATATCGTTGACCTTATTTTTCGTTACAACCGAGATCAATCGCTCTGCCATGATCTTAGTCTGGGAGGGGACCTGCAAACCATTCTCNNGGTTGGAGTGTTGGCTGCATAGGGTCATCCCAGTGGAAAGAGACTATTAAAATCAATGAGAGAAAAAAGAATGTTAAAGAGCAAGAGGAGATAAAATCCGCAAAACACCCAGATGGATAAGTCTCCAACCGCTTTCCATATGCCGTTCCCACCTTTCCCGATACCAAGGAAACGAAGGATAGCGGACGACAGGAGCTGAAGTGGGATTGCCAACATGAGGTATCCGAAAACCCATATGATTAGTTCTAACAGGAAAAACGACCCGGTTATCATCGAGAATCCTTGCGATAGTAAGGCGGTAAGGGCACTGATGCCAAAGAGGAGGTTGATCTCCATATCAAGGAGCAGAAATGCAATGACCAGAACAACGAGATGGAAATAAAGAGCGTATCGTTTGACTTTCTCATCAAGGGTAATGTCCACAGGAGGTCGTAAGAAAAACCGAATATAGACGAAGACACACAACGCAAGAATCCAGATGAAAAGCAATTCGAACGGAAATGCGATTCCATCGATGCTTCGTTTTGCTGAAGGGTTATAAAAGTGGTCTCCGAGATAACAGAGGGTAGAATCCGCTTTTAGCGTAGGTCCCACGGAAGATCCGAATTTCGTGATATCAAGGGTGTTGAAACGAACAAACCCCGTAGAGGAAAACCGTTGCGTCGAATGATCAATAGTCACTGAATCATTAGTTCGCAGGAAAACCATCGCTCCATTTGCGATAAAAGAGGTCGTCTGAATATAGTTGTCTAAGTCATTTATGTTTCGTAGGAACTCTGAGGCAGAACTATCTTCTAAGTATCCCACAACCTCTGAGACATTTTGTATAAGTTGTTGAATCCGAACATCGGTGGGTGCTGCGGGGGAAACAGACACGGTCAACGATAGTGTCGACGTGGTATTGGAAAGAGGAAAAAGGGACAATGATGGATTTTTTGTAAGAGAAAAAGAGGTATCCTGAATGATGAAGTAATCGTTAGGTGACCCTCCAGTCCAGAGTGTTTCGCCGTTCCTCCCTTTTATTTGGATCGTACTAGTGTCTGAAAGGGTTGTAAGGACAGCAAAGTCTCCAGAACAGTGCATAGTAAGTGGACTGTTCGTTCCTATGAAAAAAAATCGTGTGATGGTGCCAGGGATTATTTCTAGGGGAACGATGGTGGTGACCGCATATGATAAATCAGAGGACAGGCTCATGTTCCCTTGATTGATCCCAAGGACGAACAGGCCGTTATCCATGGTGATATCGACATCTGAATAGGAGATGAGATGATCGAAATAGTGTGCAATGAGGTCCTCAAGGGAGGTTGCCGTGGTGATATCGATGTCTTCTGCAACNNCCCATATCCTGAACAAGGGAGGAATTAACCAAGTTTTCCATCGGTTGACCGGTGAACGATCCATCGATGCTGGTTTTTCCGATAAAAAACACTTCCGTATTCTCCGTAAGAGTTCCCTTCAAGGTGTGCGAGGAGGTAAAAAGAGCGGTTGCTGAAGGAGACAGTAACAAAAAGATGAGGAAGATTCCTGTGAGCAGAGACGTTGTTTTCATCTGAACTGCTGATTGCACGTGGGTTCTTAAAAGTTTTTTCATTACGACATAAAGACTTTTATCACTCAGATTGATATCTGTGGTGAGGATGGACTCATGTGGGAAAAGAAATCATCTGGAGCGTTTGTGAAGAAAACTGAGAAAGCGGTGCGGAAGATCGCTGATAGGAAGACCGAGTTGATTGAACAGACCGCAGAATGGATGAAGAAATACCAGTACGCGGAATGGCCAAAAAACCCTGATAAACTAGAACAAGAGATGAAAAATAAGATTACGACAACACTCTCTGAGGAGATGAAACAAGAGCCTGCGTTCCTCGCATGGGTATTGTATCAAGTCGCAGGAGATCTTGTCAAACACCAGGAAGTCAAAGCGATATGGGACTGACCTGAAACATCTCTTCGTGGCGTTGGTTTTGGAAAAAAAAATTAGAGATATTTTTTTAGGACGTTTGGGATTTCATCGATGATATCGGTCGCAAGCAACCCATAGGATTTTTTCTGGAACGCTTCATTGCCCGCCCCCCCGTTGAGAAATGCAGCTACCCTGACTGCCTCAAATGGTCGAACTCCTTTTGAGAGCAATGCTCCAATGATACCTGCAAGGACGTCTCCAGTCCCCCCGACGGTCATCGCCTCATTATGGACCTTGTTTTGTTTTACCTCGATCCCATTGCTTAGGACATCTATGTATCCTTTCAGGAAGATGGTTATCCCGATTTTTTTTGCCCATTCTTTCACGGTGCTGATGCGTGTGTCAAGCTCTTGTGAGAGGGTGATTCCAGTGAGTTTTTTGAATTCCCCGACATGTGGGGTGACCACGGTTGTTGAATTTTTAATAAGATGAAGGTTTTCTGCTATTGGTTTGATGGCATCAGCGTCAAGGACCAATGGCTTTTTTTCCGCTATGATACGGCGTACTAACGGGACGATCGCCTCCTCAGTTTCAGACGCGGCCCCCAGGCCTGGACCAAGAATCACCCCGGTGCATTTACTCAGAAGTTCTTCGATTTGAGGGATGTCTTCTTTGGTAAGCATATCATGGGTCAAATCCTTTACGATGAAGTTTGGTGAAAAAGCAGCGATAGATTCCCAGGATCGTTGTGGTGTCGCGATATAGACCAGATCCACGCCGGTTCGTAACGCTGCAAGACCACTTAAGGCTGGTGCTCCGATATAGGGTCCGCCACCGATGACAAGCACGACACCATTCTCCCCTTTATGGGATTTTTTTGCGGGACGTGGATAATACACGGAGAGTTCCCCAGGTCCAACATAGGTGAGTGCCTCTTGGGGGATGCCGATGTCAACAATCGTGATTTTCCCGCTGTTCTTATCGGTCATCCCTTCTTTTCTATCATGAAAGGTAAGAGTGTAATCGGGAGAAATAGAATGTGCTGAACCAAGACCTGTGGGGACATCAACCGAGACGATTATTTTTTTCTTTGTTTCATTGATTTTTTTTACAATGGTCGAATATGGTTCTTTGAGCTCACCAGCCAGCCCAGTTCCAAGAAGTGCGTCGATGAGAACATCGTTTTCTGCAAGAAGTCGGTCAAGATCTCTAGGTGAGTAATAGATTTTTACCTCGTAGGTTTGGAGTTTCTGGAAATTTTTCTTGGCTATCTCGGTCTTAACTTCAGCTCCTGCAAGAAAGACCATGACCTTGTAATATTGGGTGAGGTACCGCGCCGCGACAAACCCATCTCCTCCATTATTACCAGTCCCACAAAGGAGGAGGATGTTTTTCTTTGTGTCTTTGACCGTGGTTCTCACGAACTCAGAAACGCTTTTTCCTGCGTTCTCCATGAGCTGTAATGTTGATACACCAAAGTACTCTGAGTTGGTATCGATGACCTTCATTTCTGCTTCTGAAATCATACAAAACGTGTTAATCAAATGGAACTCTATATATTTATGTTTTGTATGAGGAGTAAATTTTGTTCAGTTTTCATAATTTTAAACGCATCACATAACAATTAAATAGGAGAGGTCAGTATCGTAATTATAGATAGGGGAAGAAAAAAAATGAACCAAAGTAAAATAATCTTAATTGGAAATATCGTCGCTGTAGTTCTTCTGATATCATTGTTCAATCCGACCGTCTACGCATCAACGAATATATCCTCGGAGAATGGCACTTGGCCACCAAGCCATGAAGAGGCTATGTTCCTCCCACGAGTAAATGTCGTTCATGTAACCGACGATAACACGGATAACGAATATAATTTCTTAACAACGATTCCGATGACTATCTTTCATTATGAAGGAAAGGTGTATCAATCGCTGATAACCACAGATCAGATTTCGGATTTGCCTACACAATATATTATCGATGACTGGAAAACCTATTTGAGTACATGGGATGGAGCGACCGACATCAATTTCATCGGTGATGTATCAGAAGATGTAAAAACCACACTCATCAATCAATATGGGATAAGCCAAGATCATGTTTCAAACATCAACGGAACACCTATTTCTATAGCGAACCAGATTGCAGTACATGACTGGAAAAATTCTGAGTATGTCATCATCGTCCCCTATGTAAACCCAGTGACGTCTGAGCATGACATTGAAAGTATCTCCAATGGCGCCTCCCTCGCTTCACTGTATAATGCTCCTTTATTATTGACGGAACCATCTTCGATATCCTCAGAGACCCTTACAGCTATTGACTCGTTAGGTGCACAAAAAGCAGTCCTTGTTGAAATAGGTGACTCCCTCAGCCAAAGCATAAACACCCAGCTTCAAAGCGTAGGTCTTTCCATAGATAGCGATTGTACCACTCAACAAAACGTTGTGTCCCTTGTGCGAAGTATAACAGGGAAATCAACACTGTGTGGTATTCTTAAGAATTGGCAGAATCTCCCTGCATCGATGGCTGCTGCGTGCTATGGTGGATATGTCCTGTATCTCCCATCGTTGATGAAGGAGTTAACACACCAGACATTCAACAGCTTAGATTCCTCCGATATCAACCATTATAAATTACTCGAACCAGTGGAGCTCCCTATAGAGTACCGATCTGGTGAAGAAACGATAGCACAAGAGTTTTACCTATGGTTGGACGCCATAGGAGGGAATGACACTGAAAATCTTGAAACAGTCATCACCTTTAACACACAACCATACTATGACCCAACCGATGGGTTTGATGTTACCTTTGAGCGTGCGATCAGCGGGGATCCTTCTCGTCTCACTGACCCAGGAGCAGTATCTGGAAGAATGCCGCTTCAATTCATCGGCAACATCGCGCTCATGAACCGGGATACTATGTATCGTGCGACTATTTTTGCAAACCCACGGCCAAAACACGTCACCCTTGCTATGAACGCGTATGAGGTGGAGCATGCAATCAATACGGGTCTTGATAATTGGGGAGGAAACCATATCGTGAACGAAATCTTTGGATGGCCGTTTCAAGGATGGTGCACCGGGAACGGGAATTTCCCTTGGCAGGATATCCATGATAATATGCCTGATCTCTCACCGATCCTTCCACCGGGCCCGGGGAACGGACCAGATTGTGACCCAGGGCAATTCGCCTCATTTCTTCAAGGGTATGAAGTGTATTTCCACTCTGGCGCGTATCTAGGAACAGGAAGTCATCCGTCTCAACCTGATGTGCCAAACAGCGGGTTTGTCCAGGATTTAAACAACGGCTCCGTGTTTCTCTATTTCAGTTGTCACGGCGGAGGAACAGTAATCGCTGTTCGGACGATCGATAACGGAGTCGCACAAGACTCAAGTGACCCAGTACCCTGGGAAGGGGCATACTGGCCGTCCACTGATGGGATAGTCTACGACGGAAGCAGCGGTGGCGATTATGATCAGGATAATCTTGACAATGATATTACCAATGTGAAAGGAGCGATGACTGCGTATAACGCATGTGACATGGCGAACGGGAAAATGAATGAAGTATTGCTTGAGCATGGAGGAGCCGCATCATACGGGAGTTATACGAGTGTATCTTTCGATGGATCCGGGTGGTGGTGGAACCTCTTCGTTCATTGTGTCACCCATATCAATTACACGATTGGTGAAGCAGCCACCTATGCGACCGCACGAGTCGCAAACCTCTACCCGCCAGGGACTCCTTCGCAACCACAGGCTGATACCTCACTTCAATACGTGGTGTACGGAGATCCAAACGTCCATTTTGTTCAACAAGACTGGACGTCACCAGAACCAGCGTCAATAATCAAGAACTATGGAGGTCATTTCCCAGAGGTTCCCCCAAATAACCCTCCCAATATCCCTGAGAGGCCCACGGGACGTGTATCTGGAAAACCTGGAGTAACGTACCTCTACTCAACCAAATCAACCGATCCAGAGGGACAGCAACTGTGCTACCAATGGGATTGGGGTGATGGGAACGTCAGTGATTGGCTTGGACCAAGTATCTCAGGACAAACAACCACCGTGACGCATAGCTGGTCACAACAGGGAACCTATCCAGTGAAGGTGAAATGCCGGGATACCTTTAATGATGAAAGCGATTGGTCAGAACCTCTCTCAGTTACTATGCCAACTACAACCCAATTCTTTTTCCCGCCATTCTTCAATAACTTCCTACGCATCTTGGAGCATTTCCCGCTATTGGTGCAGATATTGTCGCTTCATCCCTTCCTTCATTTTTTCGTTGATACCTAAAAGAAAAAATACTAATAACAACAATTCTATCTCTTCGTGAAATAAGAGATGATGCTACTATGATGCCAGGGAAGATGAATAGCAGGCAGCTTGCTCAGATGATGAAACGCTTCGGGATTAACGTCAAGAACATCGATAATGTAGAAAAAGTATTGATCCAGACAGACACAAAGGAATATGTGTTTGACTCTGCAGAAGTATCAGTGATGGAGGCACAGGGTCAGAAGACGTTTCAGATCATTGGGGAGCCAACGGTGAAAAACAGAGGTGGAGAAACCCAAGACACTCAAAAAGAAGATATTCGATTAATTATGGAACAAACAGGGAAATCCGAAGCAGAGGTGCGGAAGGCTTTAAAGGAGACGAACGGGGATCTTGCGGAGGCGATCCTCAAACTGACACAACCATAATTGTTGTTTTTTCGAGAGTATGACTTCATATAAGGACGCAATCAAAGAATCACATCAAGGAGTTCTTCTTTGCTTGCATGTGGTTCCAGGGTCGACTCAGACTACTTTTCCAGTACAATATAATCCCTGGCGGAACTCAATTGAAATCAAGGTTCAATCTGAGGCGAAAGAACATAAAGCAAACACAGAAACCATAGATACCGTTGCAGGGTTTTTTCAGTTGCCAGTGAAAGATGTAGTTCTTGTGAGTGGTGAGAAAAAAAGGGAAAAAACAGTGTGTCTGAAGAACATCTCTATCAAGACGGTGAATGCAAAACTGGAGAAGTTTTTCCATGGATGATGAACAGAAATTACAAGAACTTGAAGAGACACTCGTCGAGTTACGCGAGGAGAATAAAACCGTTCCGATCATCGTAGAGGGAGATAAGGATATCGCTGCATTACGAAGGCTTGAGATGACCGGCGAGATCATCCGATTTAACAAAGGACAATCCGTATCAAATTTTTGCGACACCATTGCACAGAAATACCAAAAAATCATCCTGTTGACCGATTGGGATTGGCGCGGGGGAAGACTGGGTTCTTCGATTAAAAAAAATCTTGAGAACCGTGTGGAGTGCAACATGAGCTATCGCCAGAAATTTGCTCAACGATGCACCTGTCGAACCGTCGAAGGAACGCCATCGTGGTTTGCCACCTTAAGAAGAAAAATAAAAATTTCGGAGAATCATCCTAAACCTTAATAACAACCTGGGATATTTTTACTCATCAATAAATCATAATTAAAAATGGGTGAGAGGAATAATCCATCGACATTGGTTCAAACTTGGTATGCGAGCATTTGATATCTATTTGAACCAGGAAGACCATACAAAGAAGCTTGTACAAACAGGGTACAATGAGATTGCCTCCGTCTACGATACATATTGGACAGAATATATGTCATATCTTTCCGAGGATATGTTAAAAAGATTAAAACCTCCAAAGGGAGGAAATTGCCTTGATTTGACGTGTGGTACGGGTTTCGTGACACAAAAACTTTCTGAAATCACCTCTGGAAACGTCACAGGGGTTGATGCATCGGAGCAAATGATTGCCGTCGCACAAAAAAAATACGATGATACGTGTCGGTTTCTCCACGATGATGCGTATCATTTTCTGAAAAACCAACCCTCAAACAGCTATAATTGTATCACCTGTGGATGGGGTTTAGGGTATCTTCCCCCGCGGATTCTTCATGAGATCTCACGAACCCTCTGCCATCATGGAAAAATAGGGATTATTGACAATATCGTATTGTCGAATTGGGAGTTTGTCCTGTTTTTCCTTGTAGCATTATCAGAAGAACCAAGTGCCTTGATCTCCTATATAAAACCAAAATTTTATATTTCGACAGGAACACTCGTTCAAAGGATGAGAATGAACGGTTTTAAAATCATTGATTCCTGGAAAGGAGAGAAAATTTTCCGATTCGATAGAAAGGAAACAGCCATGGAACAATTGATAAAATCAGGTGTCGCAGCAGGAATTATACAGATGATCGATGAGAACCATACAGACAAGATTATCAAACGAACCGGTGAGCTGCTTCAGAGGTATCATTCGTTAAAGGGATACATCCCAGTTACTCATCGCTATATCGGTGCAGTGGGAGAAAAAAAATAAAAGCTCCATACTTTAGAGATGTATAATGTATGCCACAAGAGCATGAAATTGTTAAGTTAGACGAACAAAATGAACCTGAATATATGGAGATTATCATTAAAGCATTTCATGACTCTCCTCAAATACCTGCCCTGATTGAAAAGCCTGAACGTACGGAAATAATAATA
The DNA here is from genome assembly GCA_017885605.1 of Methanobacteriota archaeon. Lineage (GTDB taxonomy): Archaea > Thermoplasmatota > E2 > DHVEG-1 > DHVEG-1 > SM1-50. The sequence continues at coordinate 10,195 of JAFNFT010000036.1, forward strand.
CGAAATTTAATCAAATTATACAAAAAAACCGGTTCGATAAAAATATTTGGCATTAAAAAAGACGATACTCTTATCTGCGTTGGATTATGCATTGATTCTGATAGCAAACCAGGTTTTTTCAGGACTATTTCATTTGGGTTTTCCCTTCTGATGACATTGGGATATAAAGGTGTTCATCAATTGTGGACCTACAATAAAAATAAACCAAAATACGATAAAAAATGCCTCGAGCTTATTTTCTATGGAACCCAATTAATGTTTCAACAAAAAGGATATGGTCGTTCTATGTTGAATTTTTTATATGATTATGCCAAAAAGAATGGTTACGGAGGAGTGACCGGTGTGACAAATACTAGTAGACCAGCGTTTCATTTCTATATGAGGGACGGATGGATTGTCGATAGGGAGTTTAAAATTGACAAATATACGATATGCTGGGTGAGACGAATTGTATGAAAAATTATTCTTTTCACTAAAAATTATTATCCAGTCGATGCAAAGAAAATGATTATATACTTTCACTGCTCTCCGATGAAGATATAAAAGAGAGTTTGAACCATGGGGGATTTGGTGCAGAACGTCACAAAGAATCAGAAGAAACTCCTTCCTATCAAAAAAAAGGAGTCAACAAGTGTCTGTGCTCTCTGTCGAGGAACAAAGTTTCTATGCGGCAAAAACCGATGCCCAGTGATTGTCCGATACCATGCCAAAGTAAAAACAAAACCATTGCTTGATAGTCTGCGACTCGAGGGAGCATCGCCACCAAGCGTATTCATTGGAAGAATCGGATACCCAAAGGTCGCGATAGGCCCGATGATCCCACCCGTGATGGGAGACACCTCAGAAATCGACACCCCGGAGCGATGGATTCATAAAACACTCGATGACATCGTGGATTTCCGCAGCCAACTTGTCCGAGGGAAATTCACAGTGGATGTGACCAATGTCGAAAGTCCCCATCGTATCGTGGAATTCACCCGAGAACTCGCTCTCTCCAAGAACGCGGTGTTCGCTGATGCAGTATTTGAAAAGAAACCGTATGGGAAGATAGCGTTCTATGACGAAGTCCAACCACATGGACCGTCTGCTCCTCTGAAAACATTGGATATCACAAACCCCAAGTACGAGCAGCACATCGAAAAAGCCTACTATGATACTGATCTGAAAGCTAGGGATGCTATTGTTGATATCTATAAAAACGGGGTGTTGGTCTCAAAGATCCAACGAGCGTTTAGCGTCGGAGCATTCGGAATCAAAAAGAACCGGCGGTTTGTACCAACCAGATGGAGTATCACGGCAGTGGATTCAACGCTTGGTGCGGAGCTGATGAAAAAAACAAAGACCTACCCGTTCATCAACGAGGTCCGTGCGTACTACCTGAATCAATTTGATAACCGATGGATTATTCTGATGATGCCCTCAGAATGGCAATATGAGCTTATTGAGGCATGGTACCCGAACACCACATGGAACCAGTATGGGACCGGTATTTCGATTTTCAACAGCTATGAGTTTTATGACGGTCGGACGACCTATGCTGAGATTGGCGGGTGTTATTATGCTGCCCGACTCGCGGTCAACGAACTTCTTAATAAAGAACGAAGACAGGCGGGGGTTGTGATCCTAAGGGAGGCTCATCCTGGGTATATTATGCCGATTGGTGTGTGGAACGTGCGTGAAAGCGTGCGGCATGCGTTGACCCAGCCATGTAAAAAATTCAGTACCGTCCAGGAGTCACTGGTGTATGTCTCTGAGATCATGGATATCCCTGTGCAACGATGGATACGGAACAGCGCGGTGCTGAAAAATCAACTGTATCAGCGACGTTTAGAGGATTTCCTAGTGAGGTAATATGAGCGTACGTGAAATTGAATGTAAAACCGCATTGTCGGCATCAACATTACCGGGGTTGACCTATTCCCTGAATCCGTACCGAGGCTGTCAACATGATTGTGCCTATTGTTATGCACCAAACGTCCTCCGAGTACCACGGAGCCAATGGGGTGATGATTTGAAGGTCAAAAAAAATATTCCAGTGGTTCTCGCTCATGAGTTAAAAAAAAAGAAACC
>JAFNFT010000037.1:0-50344 GCA_017885605.1 Methanobacteriota archaeon
TTACCAATAATTATAAATAGGGGCTTGTGTATAATATTATTGCTGATAGGTTGCTTGCTATCATTGTTCAGAGCAACGGTTTCAGAAAATGATGGAGACGTTTAAAAATGGAAGAAAAAACACAAAAGAAAATGAAAGCACTCGTAGCAATTCTTATCATAAGTATGGTCGGAATTGTGAGTCTGTCCGGATGCACCAATCAAAAAGAAAATACAATAAAAGTATCTGGAGCATATTCCCTCTATCCGATGATGGTGGTCTGGGCGCAAAAGTATCAAACACTCCATCCTGATATTAAACTCGATATCTCATCAGGTGGCGCAGGAAAAGGCATGGCAGATGCGCTCGCAGGTTCCGTTGACCTTGGAATGGTTTCAAGAGATGTTNNAAATTTTAGAAAAGGGGTTAACAAAGCAACAATTACGAGAAATTTTTATAAATTATTCAATACCGACTTGGGGACAATTAGTCGGTGATTCGAACAATACAGATCCTATTAAGGTCTATTCAAGGTCTGATCCATGTGGAGCTGCTGAGGCCTGGGTGAAATATCTTGGTGATTATACACAAGATGATATTCCCACAATCGAAGAAATAACAAAAGTAAAAGGCGATGACTCAATGTCAAAATCAATCGCAAGTGACCCCCTTGGAATTGGATACAGCAATATCAACTATATCTATTCAAACACAACAAAAGCACCCAGAGAAGGAATAGCGGTGGTTCCTCTCGATCTCAATGAGAACGGTACGATTGACCCTGAAGAGAATTTTTACCAAAGCAGGGACGACATAGTCAATGCAGAGATAAACGACGCGTTACCCTCCCCGCCATCACGCTTGGTATATCTGGTTACATTGAACAACTTTACAGGAATAACAAAAGATTTCGTCACGTGGATCTTAACCGATGGACAACAATACACCTTCGATAACGGATATAGCGCTGTGCCAATTGATATCGTCGATGACCAGTTACAAATACTCGAAGGCGAATAAAGGAGAACGAAATAAAATATCTCGTTTCTCATCATCATAACAAACCAATACAGGATGAATATGCCTCCTAGAACCATACGTGGTATGTTAAAAAATAAATTGGTACTAGTCGGTATATTATCCCTTTTTCTTTCGTTTATTTTTTTATTTCTTTTTAGCAATTTCTTCCTTTTTGCGTTGTTCCTAATAATATTCATTATTTTGTTGGTATATAATTTTATAAAGGTTTCAAGAAAACTCTATGATGCGTTAGGTACCCGACTAATGTTATTGGCCACCGTATCTGTGATTTTTTTATTTTTCTTACTATTGTTAATCCTCATAAACGGCTCGATCAACATATTAAGTGATCAATCCCTCTCTGATCTCATATTTTCCTCGACATGGAAACCTTTCTCTGGTAAATTTGGCCTTTTTGCAGTAATCGTAGACACGCTCATTGTCACCGCAATCTCTATGGTCATCGCGGTACCGATTTCATTACTCAGCGCCATTTATATCGCTGAATATGCTCCAAAAAAATTTAGAAATATCGTCAGGCCGTTCATTGATGTACTCGCCGGTGTACCTTCTGTTGTTTTTGGACTTTGTGCTCTTCTTGTGTTTGTCCCTTTAGTACGAGATGATATCGCACCATTTTTTGGAAGTAACATCAGCTCCGGATTCAGTTTATTCACCGCATCGTTGATTTTATCAATTATGGTTTTCCCTATCATCATCTCATTATGCCTTGAATCGTTTAATTCTGTACCTATTGCATTAAAAGAAGCATCACTCTCTCTAGGAGCTACGAAATGGGAGACAGTAAAAAAAGTCATCTTTCGTGCCGCTGGTCCTGGGGTACTAGCTGCGATATTCCTTGGATTTGGGAGAGCGTTTGGAGAGACAATTGCGGTCAGTATGGTGATTGGAAACCAAGAACTCATCCCAAAATCTCTGTTTGGACCTGGTCAAACACTCGCCTCACTCATCGCTTCGAACTATACCGAGGTAAGTTCCATACCTATTCTCGCTTCAGCGCTCATTTTTGTCGCTTTAATACTTTTTGTTGTTGTCTTAATTTTCAATTTATTAGGGTATTTTGTCCTACAAAGAGCGAGTAAGAGGTGGAAGTATTGAATAGACGGAACCTTGAAGAGAAAATATTTCTTGGGTTAATGCTAGCCTCAGTGTTCATCGTCATGGGGAGTTTAATACTCATTGTGACGGTTATTGTGCTGAACGGAGCCCCATCGCTTTCTATCGAAATACTCACCCAGACTTCTGAAGGAGGTTTTTACCTTGGAGCAGGTGGCGGTTTTCTCAACGCTATCGTCGGATCATTGCTCCTCGCGTTACCTGCCACCGGTCTAGCCTTTTTAATAGGCATCGCAATAGCTTTGTATCTTCAAAAAGATTTTTTAAAACCCGGTATTGCAAATTTTATTCGCATATGTCTTGATATTCTTTGGGGGGTCCCTTCAGTCGTGTATGGTGTGTTCTGCTTGACTATTATGATAGCGATTGGAATGACTGGAGGATCTCTTCTCTTTGGGATTATCGCACTGACCTTACTTGAAATCCCGATTATCACTCGAAGCATCGATGAATCAATAAAGATGGTTCCATCCGGATTAAAAGAAAGCGCCTATTCCCTGGGTTCCTCAAAATTTGAGACAGCTGCTAAGGTGGTTCGAAGACAAGCGATGCCAGGGATAATCGCTGGTGTTTTACTAGGATTCGGTAGGGGGATTGGTGATGCTGCATCGATATTGCTCACCGTAGGCGACTCGAATTATTTCCCTTCATCGATCTCCGATCAAACAGCAGCGCTACCAACGATGATACTCAATCTCGTCAGTATGCCAGACCAAGTTGTTCAAAATAAAGCGTACGCAGTCGCCTTCGTTTTATTAATGATCGTCTTATTAATTAGTATTATAACGAGGTATCTCACAAAAAAATCATCGAAATATATCATAAAATAATAAAAAGAGGAATCGTACATGAATAAGTCCAATACCATTCAAATAGAGACCAAAACTTTGAATGTCACCATTCATAATAATCCGGTGTTAAAGAATATCGACATTCAGATACCGGCCAAGCAGCTCACTGCTATTATCGGCCCATCCGGATGCGGGAAAACCACCTTGTTGAAATCATTTAACAGATTGTTGGAAATTCAAGATGGTATAAAAATACAGGGTGAGATCGTCGTCGATGGGATTAACATCATGTCAAGCGGGCTGAACGTCCCAGATATCCGGAAAAAGATGGGGCTGATCTCCCAGAAACCCTATCCATTACCGATGTCGATCTTCGAAAACGTCGCATATGGACTGCGCATTCACCATGATAAAAATGCAAAGGAACTTGCGGAGGCAGTACAGAATTGTTTACAGGAAGTTGGTCTCTGGAATGAAGTCAAAGACCGAATGCATGATCCTGCCTCACGGCTCTCTGTTGGACAGCAACAGCGATTATGCCTAGCCAGAGCTATCGCAGTTCAACCAGAGGTAATATTATGTGATGAACCAACCTCTGCCCTTGATCCCATCGCTGCCCAGCAAATTGAAAAACTCCTGTTAAAATTAAAGAAAGACTTCACTGTCATCCTTGTCACCCATACTCTGCGTCAGGCAAAACGAGTCGCTGATCACGTCATCTTCCTTTATTTCGGCAAGGTCATCGAACAAGGACCAGCTGCTGAATTTTTCAACAATCCAAAAAACCCTGAGACAAAAGCATATCTGGCTGGGGAAATAAGTTAGTCATGCAACCTATTTAGCTCCCATATAATAATAATCATATATACAAAGAAAAGAGGTGATAAGCCTGAAAATAGAACTCGATCAAGTGAAATGCATCAAAGAAACAGCGATTACCATCCGTGGTTCACGCAGACGAATTACTGTTCCTTCTGAGGTAGTCGACCTCCTCAAGCTAAACGATGGTGATAAACTCAGATGGGTCGTACTGAATGACCGGACGATTACTCTTTCAAAAGTAAAATAAAAATAAAAAAAAAGAATAGAACTTTAGTGTTGTTTAGTTCACATCAACTTCTTTTCCATATGCTTGTTTTGGTGTGATACTACTGGCTATCCCAGAAGCAACAGCCACCTTTATTGTGTCACCGATGATGAAAGGGACCAGGCCTATCAGCAGCAAACTCCAGATGTCGGTAAATGCTCCGGTAAAATAAAGCCAGCTCAATCCAAGTCCAAAGACAATTCCAAAATTCGCAAAGAACATCAACGCAAACATTGTCCAGTATTTCCGCGATCGAACGTAGGTATCGACACAATATCCAAGGAAGAAAGCAGCAAGAACAAAGCCAATGAGGTATCCACAGGTCGGACCAATAAGATAGGCAAATCCTCCGTTCATCCCGGCAAACCATGGGACTCCAGCTATACCCACACCAAGGTAAATACTCTGGCTAATACCACCCCACCATTTTCCAAGAACAACTGCACTTAGAACGACAGCAAACGTTTGTCCTGTCAGGGGAATAGGGGATCCTGGGAGATAAAACCGCACTTGTGCTAATAGTCCTGTCAAACAAGCAAAACTCACTGCAAGGATTACCTTATTATAGAATTCCAGTTGGTAGCGCCATTTGAAAAACGCATATCGAGCATATTTGTATTTATTCACATACATTGGTATTTCCATATAAATCAACCTCTTTGAGGAGGAAATTCATGAGGTGTAACAGATACTGCTAAAAGAAGTTTTTGCCTCTTTTTTCTAAATTTTTCAGAGAATGATGGTAGTATCCTGGGAGATTTCCCTTCTTTGTTTTTATGACTTCTACCAGATATTCATTCCCTTCTTTTTTAAGAGAAACATAATTAAAGAATTCCTACTATACGACTGCGCATGGTTCAAGTACCTCGAGGAACACGAGATTTTCCTCCAGATGAAATGCAGAAACGTCGCTATTTAGAACACAACATGGCTGCGACATTTACCTCATTTGGGTACGGTGAAATCCAGACACCCACCTTTGAGAACTTAGAACTCTTCACCGCGAAATCCGGGGAATCCATCATCAATGAACTCTACGCGTTTACCGATAAAGGAGGACGAGCATTAGCGTTACGACCAGAGCTAACCGCTCCAGTGATCCGTTGCTACGTCGAACGATTACAGATGGAGCCAAAACCACTCAAGTTATTCTATTTTGGGAATTGCTACCGCTACGACCGACCACAGAAAGGAAGGTACCGGGAGTTTCAACAAGCAGGTTGCGAAGTCATCGGAACAGATACCTGCGAAGCAACCGCAGAATTACTCGCCCTTGCCTATACCCTCCTCAGAAATACAGGTTTGAAAAATATTCGACTGAACATTGGGAATCTTACTATAATCAGTGCTATTTTCAAAAAATTACATCTCCTCAAAGACGATCAAAAAATACTCCTACCGTTAATCGATAAATCCCAATTTGATGATTTAAAAATAGCTCTGAGAGACTGTAATGTCTCTGACCAGATGGGAGACGCGTTCATTGAGGTCCTTCAAACATCAGATGTCACCAAAATCCGCTCGTTTATCGCTGATGATACTGATGCCAAAACAGAACTTACTACCATGGAGACAATCCTTGATCTCCTGAAAAACGCATTTCATATCAATGAATATGAAATAAAATTAAGTATCGTACGAGGTCTTGATTATTACAAAGGTTTAGTATTTGAAATCGATGCACCAGTCCTCGGAGCAGAAAAACAACTCTGCGGAGGAGGCTCCTACGATCTAGTCCCCCTGTTCGGCGGTACCGAAGTCCCGACATCAGGTTTTGCTATAGGTTTTGACAGAACCATCCTTGCTCTTGAAGAAGAAGGGTTTCTCTTTCCAACCCCGAAACTTGATGTGTTCATCATCCCCGTAAATCAAACCATGAATACGATATCTATCCAGATTGCCCAAGAGTTACGAAGCCATGGTATTTCAGCTGATTTTGATCAGCTCAGACGAGGTGTCGGGAAATCCTTGAAATATGCAGATGCTAAACATGTTGAAAAGGTCATCATTGTTGGACCAAAAGAACTGGAGAACAAAACAGTGACACTCCGAGATATGAAAACAGGGAACCAAGAAATAGTTGCACTACCAGACATCTACACAAAACTCAAAAAAATCTAACCAACTAAAGGATCTCCCATGAAAAAAAAAGTTTTTATCATAGATACCTCAGCGATTCTCTCGGGAAAACCAATCTCCATTACCGAAGCTACGATCGTCACAACACCAGGTGTTTCTGACGAATTTAACCCTGGTGGTCGAGATTTCCGTACTTTTGAATTACTCAAAGAAACAGGTCTGACAATTCAGGCACCATCAAAAGAAGCAATAAATTCTGTGAAACAAACAGCCCAAGAAACTGGTGATGATCGTCGACTTTCTATCGCAGATATTGAGATCGTGGCGTTAGCTCTTGATATCAACAAAAAACCTGATTGCGAGGCAACCATTCTTAGTGATGATTATTCAATTCAGAATGTCGCATCAACATTGAATATCAAGTTTCAAGGTTTCCTGCAAAAAGAAATAACAAAAAAGTTTAAATGGGTCTCTCGTTGTCCAGGGTGCGGAAAACAATTCAACGAGACAAAAAAAATCTGTCCTATCTGTGGAACAGCAACGAAAAACTCTCTATCGCAGAAAAAAAATCTTTGATTGTGTGAATACATGAACCTCAAAGAAATGTTTATAAAATTTTGGAAAAGCGAAGACAATAAAATTTCGATTATTCGTGATGTCCTTGTTGCACTTCTTGCTGTCTTAATTATTTTAATATTTTTATGGGGCTATACCGGCCAATGGTTCGCTGCTCCAATGGTTGCAATAGAATCTGGGAGCATGGAACATCCCAATTCACCGTTTGGTCGATTAGGAACAATTGATGCAGGTGATATGGTTCTTGTCCAGAAAGTGACGAAGGGAAGTGATGTCATCCCCCATGGTGGTACGATTACAGGTGCAGAAGCAGAAAATGGCTGGCAAACCTATGGTGACTATGGGGACGTAATTATCTATAAACCTCTCGGACGTACAGATGTGTCGCAGATTATTCATCGATCCATGTGCTGGGTTGATGTCTATCACATAAACGGTGTTACAACCTATACGATTGCTGATTATGGTATCTACAACACAACAAGTCTTACCATTGCTCATTTAGGATTGTACAACCGGGATCCAGGATGGACCCACTCAGGTTTTCTTACAAAAGGAGATAATAATGAGATTATAGATCAGATTACCGATATCTGTCCTGAGCCTGTTCAATTGGATTGGATATCTGGTAAGGCTCGACTTGAGATACCCTGGCTTGGAGCTATTAACCTCTTCTTTGAAGATATTCTGCATGGAAAGAATACGATTGGTAACGTTCATCAGGATAGTTTGATTTGTCTTGGTGTCGTGATTGCGGTCCTTGTATCTATACCAATTATTCTTGATGTGTATGAGTATATGAAGAAACGCAAAAAAACGGTTTAAACATAGAATGAGATCTTCGATGATGCTTTCTCTTTTCTAGGATGAACTGTTTACGTTTCCTGTGCAAATATAATTTTTCTAAAAATGATCGATAGAATCAAACACTTGCCATTCAACAAATTCTGTACATTCAGCTATTATCTTCTGAGCGATTTTTTTCTTTAACCCTGTCTTCGTAAGGTCTTTCACGGTTGCTTGACGTAACTTCTCAACGGTGGTATATCCCGAATTACTCAGAATACCTGCGGTCTCCTGATCAATGCTATCAAATGCGACGAACGGGTCGTTTCGCTCTGTTATTTGGTTCGTTGATTTTTCCTTTATGATTTCTTCTTTCATATGAATATCCATCTTTTTCTTCGCGTTCTCTTCTTCTTTCATCTTATATTTATGCTCTTCTTTTTCCTTTTTTCTCTCTTCTTTTTGCATCTTTCGTTCAAAAACTTTCGTTTTACGAATTTCTTTTTCTTCTGCTGCTATTCTTACTAAATCCATCGTTTGTTTCTGTTGTTCTGCTTGTTTATGTTCGTCTATTACTTCAGTGCCTTTTGCTTTTCCAAAAGAGAGTCTACTGATATGCTCTCTGTCTTTTTTCTCATCAAATTGTTTTAGTTTTTGTTCTTTTTTCTCCTTTTCTTTTGATTCCATTTCTCGTAACGCAAGGTCGCGATCTTTTCGTTTCTGTTCTTCTTTTAAAAGTCTGCGTACCTCGCGTTCCTTCTCCTTAACTTCTTTTTTCGAAGGTTTTTCATCTGATATATTCTGTTTCCATATTTCTTTGTTTGTCTTATTAGATCCAAAAAGATTTTTACGTTGTTTTTCCTCTAACTTCTTTTGCATTTTCTGTTCTTTTTCTTTCTTTTTTAATTCCAAACGTTCCCGCAATGCTTTTTCCTTCCGTTCCTTTTCAAGACGTTTCTGTTCACGTTTTTTTTCCTTTACAATTTGTTTTTGCGTTTCTGTTGTTGTTGACGGGACCTTAGTGATAACCGAAGGGAGACTTTCAAGTTCTTTTTGTGTTACCTCATCATATGATGACCAGGGGGTAATATTTGTTTGTTCTTCTTTCTTCGTCCAAAAGCTTTTCTTAGGAGTTTTTTCTGGTTTCACCATTGCAACTGCAGGGATCTTAGCTTGACCTTTGCTTTCCTTCTTTTTACCAACTGAGGCTGCGAAAGGTGTCTTTTTTTCTTTTTTTGTCATACTGGTTTTCAATTTTTCTTTTTTCTTTTTTTGTCGCTCTAGTAGTTCCAATTGCGATTTCTCTTCCATTTCTTTTAAAAGATGTTGTTCTTCCCGTTGTTTTTCTTCTGCTTGGGCTGCGACCTGTTTCTTTTCTGTTTCTATTTGTTTTTGTTCTTCTCGTTGTTTTTGTTGTAACTCCACTGTCTCTATTTTTAGTTTCTTTTCCTTTTCTTTTGCGAGTCGTTTGGCTTCTCTATGTTTTTCTTTTGCAATCAGTTTTGCTTTTTTCTCTTCAATCTTTTTTTGTTTGTGTCCCTCTTTTTCTTTTTTCGCCATCTCTACTTGTTCGAATCGTAGTTTCTCTTCACGTTCTTTTAAAAGACTTTGTTCCTCCTGTTCCTTTTCCTTTGATTCAACCGCAGCTTTTTTCTTCTCGAGATCCTTGCTTTTCTGGGTTTGTCGCTGCTTATGCTGGAATTCTATCCACTCTAATTTCAATTTCCGATCATGTTCTTTTGCGAGCCGCTTTGTTTCCTGTTTTTTTTCCTTTATCTCAAGTCTTGCTTTTTTCTCCTGGATCTTTTTTTGTTTGCGGTCCTCTTTTTCCTTTTTTTGTCTCTCTACGACCTCTAATCGTGATTTTTTCTCTTTTTCTTTTTGAAGACGTTGTTCTTCCCGTTCTTTTTCTTCTGCTTGAACAAACGCTTGTTCTAGCTCCAATTCTTTTCGTTTTTGTTCTTCCTGCTGTTTTTGTTGTGACTCCACTGTCTCTATTTTTAGTTTCTTTTCCTTTTCTTTTGCGAGTCGTTTGGTTTCTTGTTCTTTTTCTTTTACTTCCTGTTTTGCTTTTTTCTCTTCGATCTTTTTTTGTTTGCGATTCTCTGGTGCTTTTTTTCGCATCTCAAATCGCATTGGTTCCTTTTTCTCAGTTGTCAGCGTTTGAAATTCAACTGGCTCAAATGAAGGTATTTCGTTTTCTTGTCGATGTGGAAATGATAAAAACCCTTTCTGCTCCTCCTTCAACGGTTCCGACTTTTGAGAAAACTCTTCACGCAGTGTCCCTTTTGTTCTACCGGAAGTTTCTGTGAAAGGAGGTTCCTTTGATACTGGCTGAAACTCAGGAAGTTCCTCCTCTGTTTTGTTCTGATTCGATGTGGATAAGAAGGATTCTTTTTTAACCTGTGATTTTTTCAATAATGTTTTTGGTTTTACTTCTGTAAATACCTTCTTTGGAACAGAAATCTTTTCAATTTCAAAGAGTGATTCTTTGGCAAAAGGGTCTTCTTTGACTGGTAAAAAATCCACCATGGCATGTTCTTTTTCTTTTTTTATGAATCGGGGTCCAAGGTCTATTTGAATTACTTTTTCGTCTTTTTTCTGGATATCCTTTTGTTTATGGATAACAACCTGCGGTTGTAGCCGCCCCGAAGCTGTTGGGAGGGAATCAGAGGAACCAACTTGTTTGTGGTCTTTAATAGAATCATCGGATAATAGTTTTCGTAAATCTTCAAGTTTTGCAGCATCGAACGAGGAGATTGTTCTTTGTTTTGGTAATGAGGCGCTATCTATTAAATCGTGCAACTTTTCAATATCTTTAACACGTGTTTTTCTCTCTCGCACCATCGTGCTTGAAAAGTGTTGTCCCGTATTAATAAATTTTCCTAAAATGAACGTGAGTTATGTAATAAGGAGTTATATCCTCTGTGTTTCACTTGAGGGCGTAGGGAAGAGGGTCTTTCATGTTTGCCTCTTGGAACCCTTTGAGGCGCAACAGACAGGAGTCACACCGACCGCATGCTGTTGCTTCTCCCCGGTAACATGACCAGGTTTGCGAAAAAGGGACATTCAACCTCACTCCTTTCTTTACTATTTCAGCTTTTGTCAGATGCAGAAGTGGTGCTTTGATACGAACAGTTTTTCCTTCAACCCCCTGTCGTGTCGCAAGATGTGCCAGCTGCTGGAACATTTTTATGTAATCTGGTCTGCAATCGGGATAGGCTGAGTAATCGACGGCATTTACTCCTATAAAGATGGCATCAGCATTAATGGTTTCAGCATACGCAAGAGCAAATGAAAGAAAGATCGTATTTCTTGCTGGAACATAGGTTGATGGAATGCGTTTCCCAATATCCTTAACCGGATGATTTGTTATCTTTTGAGTCGAAGATGAAAGAAGAGAAGACCCACCAAATTTCTGAAGATCGATCGGTAGAATGATGTGGTCTTTTGCACCGACCGCTTTGCTTATTTTTTTTGCGCATGAAAGTTCTTTTGTATGTCGTTGGCCATAGCGAAACGATAACGCATAAATGTCGTACTCTTGTTTTTTTGCGGTAAAAGCAGTCACTGCAGAATCGAGACCACCAGAGATTAAACACACTGCTTTTTTAGTCATATCTTATCGGTTCCACAGTGGTGACATCGTACGAAGTCTCTCAACAATCTGAGGAAGAACCTTCGAGACATATGTTATTTCTTCTTTGGTGTTTTCTCGTCCAAGGGAGAGCCGCAGCGACCCATGAGCTTGTACCGGGTCTAAGCCTATCGCAAGTAGCACATGAGATGCCTGGAGTTTCTGAGACGAACACGCAGAACCTGTTGATGTCGCAATGCCCTGTTCATCTAATCCCAGAAGAAGGGATTCTCCTTCGATTCCTGTGAAGCGGAAATGCGCGTTGTTCACCAGTCGTTTCTCTGGATGTCCATTGAGGTAGCTTTCCTCAATCTGCAATACGTTTTTTATGAGACTATCCCGTAATGTTTTCATTCTGCTATTGTCGGTTGTCATTCTCTTTTTTGCAAGCTCACAGGCTTTTCCAAGACCGACGATACCAGGGGTGTTTAGGGTACTGCTCCGCATACCTTTTTCGTGTCCCCCTCCATGGATGATTGGCTGAATCTTGACCCCGTTGCGAAGATAAAGTGCACCTATTCCTTTTGGTCCATAGATTTTATGGGAGGATAACGCCAGCATATCGATATGTTGTTTTTTGACATCAATCGGAATCTTTGTGACCGCTTGGACTGCATCGGTATGGAGGGTAATCTCGTGTTCCTGGGCTATCTTGCCGATCTCCTCGATTGGCTCAATGGTGCCTATCTCATTATTCGCAAACATGAATGAGAAAAGAAAGGTGTTTTTTGAAATTGAAGCTTGTAGTGTTTCCAGATTGATTAGACCCTGGTTATCCACTGGGAGATATTTGACCTGGAATCCTTGTGTCTCTAAATGCCGGCATACCTCAAGAACACCCGGATGTTCAATCGTTGATGTGATGATGTGCGGTCCTTTCGTTGTTCGTTTCTCTTTGTTCAAATACGCAATCCCTTTTATCGCAAGGTTGTCTGATTCGGTTCCTCCTGCGGTAAAGATTATTTCATCGTCCCGAGCGCCGAGGATTTCACCAACATGGGTTCTTGCAGTGTCAATTGCTTCTCGGGCTTCACGTCCGTACGAATGAATCGACGACGGATTCCCAAAATATTGTGCGAAATAGGGAAGCATCGCGTGAAGTACTTCTTCATCAACTTTCGTCGTTGATGCATGATCAAGGAAAATACGTTTCATTCTCGTTCACCTTACCTCATATCGATCATGCGTTGTAATGGGACTCGTGCTTTCTGCATGATCGCTTCCGATAATTGAATCTTTGGTTCCAAAGTCTCTATACTTTTTAATACTTTTTCTAACGTGATTTTTTTCATATTAGGGCACACTGCCGAGGGGATCGGATAGAATTTCTTCCCTGGGTTTTCCTTCTCCAGTCGGTAACACAACCCTTTTTCTGTCCCGATAATGAATTCCTTTTTTGGTGATGTCTTCACATGGTCGACCATCCCATTTGTAGAAAATACGTAGTCCGCCAGTTTGATGATTTCTGGTTGGCATTCGGGATGCGCAAGAAATTCTGCGTCAGGATGTTTCTGTTTCAGCAATAAGACATCATCTTTTTTGATATCATGATGCGTACGACAGACCCCTGGCCAGAGGATCATTTCTTTTTCTGGCACTTGTTTTTGGATATACAACCCAAGGTTACGATCCGGGACAAAAATGATTTTTTTCGCAGTCCTGCTTTTTACAATCTTTACTCCATTTGCTGAGGTACAGCAGATATCAGCCAGTGCTTTTACATCTGCTGTCGTGTTAATGTAGGCGACGACTTCTGCGTCAGGGTGTTCTTTCTTGAGCCATCCAAGACTTTCTGCATCGACCATTTCTGCCATCGGGCAGTTCGCTGTTTTATCAGGGAGGATAACGGTTTTTTCAGGGTTTAAGATCTTCGCGGATTCCGCCATGAAATCGACGCCACAGAAAACGATTATTTTTGCGTCAGTTTTCGTTGCCTTTAAAGACAGGTCTAGAGAGTCTCCAACAAAATCAGCGATATCTTGGATTTCTGGATTTTGATAGTTATGAGCAAGGATGATTGCGTTATGTGTTTTTTTCCATTTATGAATCTGTTGTTGTAATGATTTCTGCATAGGGAAGTAACCCGCGATTTTTTTCCAGAATGCCACAATGGGACATAAAGCTTATCCTTGCTGGTATTTTTATCCAACCAAGGAAAATCTATTTATCCTCGATATTGTTTTACTGGTTGTAGGAGATGGATAGCAGATGGATATCGTAGCGTTTATTATTGGTTTAATCATCGGTGTCATCACCATAGGCGTCGCCATTGAGATAGGGATGAGGCGTGTCAATAAAGCTCAACCAGCAACCAGACCGACTCATAAGTGGAGTATCGCGGAGATAGCAAACCCTCGTATCATAGCGGAGAATCTGGGGGCTATCGAACTTCCGAAGAACGCAAAGATTGTAGTCAATGAATACGAAAATGGAATGACCTTAAAAGGAATTGAAGTAAAACAGCATTCTGGTATCCGAGGGAACTTTATTCTTGGTGATGATCGAGCATTGATTCTTTCAGGTCCTATCAAACCGGATGAACTTGGTATTTGGACCGTTGAGAAGGAGATGCTTGAAAAACTGAATAAATATTTTAATGATAGCTGGGAGAAAGCAACACCATTGATAGACGACGAGCAACACAATGAGCATTCTCATTAAAAATTCCACGATTCTTACCCAGAACGATTCTCGACGGCAGATCCATGGTGATTTATACATTGATGACCATGTGATCGTGGAGTGTTCGGAGAAACCTCTTTCTCTGGAAGCTGATTATAAGATTGATGGAACTAATAGACTTGTGTTACCTGGTCTGATCAATACTCATACGCATATCCCCATGACCTTGTTTCGCGGCTACGGTGATGATATGCTCTTGGGGGATTGGCTTGCTCAGCGGATCTGGCCTGTTGAGGCAAAACTTGATAAAAAAGCTGTTGAGGCTGGTACCGAACTCGGTCTTCTCGAGATGATTTCATCAGGGACGACATCATACCTTGACATGTATTTTTTTGAGGAAACCATCGCAAAGGTCACCGAAAAAGTTGGGATGCGTGGGTTCCTTGGTTTTGCCCTTATCGATTTTGATACTCCCGAGTACGAAGCCGGAGAACTCATACCGCAATGTGAACAGTTTGTACGACGCTGGAAAAACAATCCCTTGATTTCCCCTGCGATAGCACCACATAGTACGTATTCTTGTAAACCCGAGACCCTTCAGAACGCTCGTGAGATTGCGACCCGGCACCATGTTCCTTTGCATATCCATTGCTCTGAGACACGGGATGAGGTGTACGACGTAGAAAAAAAATATGGGGTACGACCGGTGGAGCAATTAAAAAAACATGGGTTGTTGCAGAAAGATACGATTCTTGCGCATTGTAGTTGGATTACAAAAAATGAGATTTTAGATATGAAAAACGCTGGTGTTGCAGTGTCTCATTGCCCGGTGAGTAATATGAAGATTGCAACCGGTGGCTTTGCACCAATCCCTGAGCTTCTCGAAGCACATGTTCCTGTTGGTCTTGGGACCGATGGTGCGGCAAGTAACAACACCCTTGATATGTTTGAGACGATGAAGTTCTGCGCACTTGTCCATAAAAATCATCGGTGGGATCCCACTATTCTGCCTGCTCAGATGGTTGTTGATTTAGCGACTCTTGGTGGGGCCGCCTGCCTCGGCATGAAACATACTCTTGGTTCTCTTGAAGAAGGAAAAACCGCTGACCTCATCATGATTGATCTAAAAAAACCACATCTGACCCCGGTTCACGATGCAATCTCCCACCTTGTCTATGCTGTACGAGGAACGGATGTATGTACAACAATTGTGAATGGTACACCACTCATGCTCGAAAAAGAATTCCTAACCATCGATATGGAAAAAACATTAGAAAATTCCAAAAAAATCGCTTCAGAGTTAACTAGTTAAATCAGACCGCTATTTCTTGGCCGACCATGCTCAATCTTATAGGTGTTATCCTTGCCTTTATCATCATTCTTGTGTTGATTCGAAAAAAGGTAAGCTTTGGATTGACCCTGTTGCTCGGATCGATAATTATCGGTGTTTTTTCTCTTGAGGTTATCTCCCCTATCGATATTCCGAAGACGATGATTGAAGCAAGTTTCTATTCTTTTAAGACACATCAGATAATTACCAGCACAATAGAACTTGCCCTACTGATGACCTTGATTTATGTTCTTGCGAGATGCATGCAAGAAACAGGTGCAATCGAATCACTTATCACCAGTCTACGATCATTTTTTTCAAAAGGAGGCACCCTTGCTCTCATTCCCGCAGTCTACGGTTTAATGCCTAATCCGGGTGGCTCTTTATTTTCCGCACCATTGGTTGATAGCGAAGGAACAAAATATCACCTAGATAAAGATCAAAAAAATTTCTTAAACGTCTGGTTCCGCCATATCTGGTTTCCGATTTACCCGATTTCTCAGGCGATGATCATCATCTGTAGTGTAAATTTCTCCAACATTCCGATGGGAACTTTGATTCTTGCAAACTCCATCGGGTTTGTTGCATTTGTTATCATTGGTTTGATTTACCTTAAACGATTTCTCAAATCATATTCTCGAACAAAGGATCCAGCACCAAAAAATATTCAAGGCCTTATATATCTGCTCCCCCCTATCGTACCTCTCCTGTTCTATCCGTTAAAATATATTGGTCTTACTGAAACAAGGTGTTTTTTACTTGGTGTCTCAGTCAGCATTATTCTTTTGTATTTCCTAACAAAAAATAATTGGACAACATACGGAGGTATCCTGAAAAAATCACTGACAGGGAAACTAGCCTTCGCTGTGTTTGGGATCATCATTTTTCAGGAAATGTTCAAGGCTTCCGGCGTTCATACCCTGATTTCTGAACTGATGAACAGTGTTGCGTTTCCCACCCTAGTCATCATCATTTTCATCCCTTTTCTCCTTGGGGCACTCACGGGAAGTGATTTTGGTGCGTTAGCACCACTTTCGTATTCTCTTGTTGCACCATTTTTTTCTTTTACCAGCATCGGTCTTCTCGGTTTGACGAGCCTTATCTTTATCAGTTCGTTCCTTGGTTATTTAATTTCGCCGATCCATCTCTGCAATGTTCTGAGCAGTGAATATCTCAAAACCGATACCACCCGGATGTATAAGTATTTCATCCCCGCAGTCGTCGCCACCCTGTGTGTTCAAATCATATTTGTTATTTTTGTGTTCCACGTGTAAAGATCATTTTCCGATGATGTTTATTCTCTGTGAAGATACTAGACGGTAGTGAAAAATAATGATATAGTAACGGGGTATCTCTCTCATAAAAGACAAACCTTTTAAGAAGTAGCGTTCTACTCTATTCGTATGAATCAAGGTATGCTGTTTGATCATCTGAGAAACCCCAAGTTTTATGGTGCTCATGTCACCTCTGTTCAATTGCTACAGACCCATATTTCCTATGTTGCCCTCACGGGGACTTATGCGTATAAGGTCAAAAAAACAGTGAATTTCGGTTTCCTTGATTTTTCAACGTTGGATAAACGCAAATACTACTGCGATGAGGAACTGCGGCTCAATAGAAGACTCTGCCCGGAGATGTACCTTGATGTTCTCCCCATCACGAAGAAAGATAACACCCTTGAACTCAATGGGGATGGAACCATCGTTGAATATACTTTAAAAATGAAGGAATTCCCTCAGGAATGCATCATGACCAACATGCTTCAACAGGGAAAAATTACTGAGGAAACCATCGACCACCTCATTACGATTTTAATTGATTTCTATAACGCACAAGAAACAACCGAAGAAATCAAAAAATATGGTGAAGTATCCTCCGTCAAACAAAACATTGATGAGAATTTCGATCAAACCAAACCAATGATCGACATCACAGTTCCAAAAGAGATCTTTTGGTACATTAAGGATGAAGTCACGAAATTTTTCGAACGCAAAAAGGATGTGTTCGGACGCCGGATGAAAGAAGGGCGGATCTACGATTGCCATGGAGATTTACACTCAGGAAATATCGTGGTGTCCGGTGAGACGATCCATATTTTTGACTGCATCGAGTTTAACGATCGCTTTCGCTTCTGCGATGTTGCTTCAGATATCGGGTTTCTTGCGATGGACCTCGATTATCAGAATCATCCCTACCTGTCAAGTTACTTCATCGAAAAATATGTGGAGAAAAGCAAGGATTTCGATGTGTATTCAGTGCTGAATTTTTACAAATCGTACCGAGCGTTCGTCAGAGGGAAAGTCTATGGGTTCCAGCTCAATGATCCACATATCGACCCTGCTACAAAAAAGCGTCTTTTATCATCCGCGAAAAAATATTTTGAGTTGTCACAGTATTATACAAGCCTATTTTCCCGTGATCTGCAAAAAAATAAACCATTGCTTATCCTCATCGCTGGTTTATCTGGAACCGGGAAATCAACAGTGGCACGCAAAATCGCAGTTGATTATCACACAACACTCATCAACACGGATATCGTGCGAAAAGAGGCTGCGAGGATCGATCCTTATGAACGACACCATGATCAATACAATACCGGTCTTTATGACCCAAAAAAAATCGATGAGACCTACGAACAGGTCATGCAGCATGCCTCCATGTTCTTAAAAAAAGGGTACAACGTCGTCCTTGATGCGACATTCCAGAAGAAAAAATACCGGGAGATGGCACACCATATCGCTGGAAAACACCATGCGACAATGGTTATAGTACAGTGCACATGCCCTGATGTAGTCGTAAAGAAACGATTGGCGGATCGATTGAAGAAGAAATCTGTTTCCGATGGGCGCTGGGAGATCTATCTGGTACAAAAAAAGACATTTGAACCATTTACCCCTGATGAGCACTCTCTTACAATGGATGCCTCTGATGAGTCGTACGAGTATCGGATGGACTTCTATCAGCAGCTTCTGTCCCATATAAGCAAGGTGATATAATGGAGATTTCAGGATATAACATTGATATCGAGTCTGTGGTTAATCTTATTACACAAAAAAACTATAAAACAATCGCGGTTCAGGTTCCGGAAGGGTTGAAACGCAGTATTTTTCCGTTGGTTGATTTCATCAAAAAAGAAACCGGGGCTACCGTCCTTGTGTCAGCAAATCCCTGCTTTGGCGCTTGTGATGTGGTGAACTACGAACTAAAAAACATGGACGTGGACGGTGTTGTCCATATCGGGCACACTCCGATTCCTGATGTCGAAAATTTTTGGATCCCAACCATCTTTGTGAATGCACAATCAACACTCGACGTTTCCAAGGTTGTTGAAAAAGCGATTCCCTCATTGATAGGAAAAAAAATAGGTCTTGTCACCACCGCGCAACACCTCCATACTCTTGAGACTGTTGAAAAAATATTACAACAACATGGTCTTGAACCATTCATTACCGAAGGCGATGAACGCATCGCTTCAAAAGGTCAGATACTCGGTTGTAATTTTTCTGCTGGAGCGCAACTCGCTGAACAGGTTGATTGTTTCTTATTCATCGGGAGTGGAACGTTCCACCCGGTTGGTCTTTTAATGAGTACAAAAAAACCGGTGATTGCTGCTGATCCCTATACGAATACCGTGAAAAAACAAGAAATCGAGGACATGAAAAACAACATGTTACGACAGCGGTACGGTGCGATTCTCGCGTGTCGGAGTGCGCGACGATACGGAATACTTGTTGGACTGAAACGTGGTCAGCAACGCATAAACCTTGCCTACCAGGTGCAGCAAATGCTTGATTCGGCAGGGAAACTTTCCTTGCTGATTACTCAAGATGAGTTTTCCCCTTTGTCGCTGCAGGGTTTTGATCTCGATTGTTATGTGTCAACCGCCTGTCCACGGATAGCAATTGATGATTATCTCCAATACAAAAAACCAATCATTACTCCTCTCGAACTGGAGATTGTTCTGGGGAGGCGCGAATGGGAGACCTATGTGTTTGATGAAATCCTACAGGGGTAGGTCGTCAAAGCTTTTTTATCTCCTTGTTTCCTCATGGTGCGTATCATGACACTGTTATCTCTTGGATGCGAACCTTTAGATGCTTTGCTCGGGGGTGGCATTGAAAGTGGAATTATTACACGAATCTATGGTGAAGCCGGGACAGGAAAAACCAATTTTTGCCTTCAGGCAGTTCGACAATGTGTGTGTTCCCATAAAAAGGTCGCCTATATTGACGCAGAAGGAGTTTCTGTAGAGAGGATACGACAGATCTGTGTAGACTGCGATTATAAAAACATCCTCCGTGAGATCCTGTTCTTCACCCCAACATCATTTGGATCACAAGAACAGATGATCTGCGATGCGATTGCGATGAAAGGAATAGGTCTTATTGTTGTCGATACGATTACGATGTTTTATCGATTGAATCTTGAAGAGGACCGGGAAGGAGCGATCCGTTCATTTACGAGACAAGTAACAAACCTGCAGCTTGCTGCTCGAGAGAAAGATATCTGTGTGATTATCACCGAGCAGGTCTATACAAATAAAAAAGGTGAAATAAAACCTTTTACGAACCGTGATGCCGAACATATGACAAAAACGATTTTACGGTTCGATCGAAAAGGAATCGGACAACGAGAAGCAATCATCATCAAACACCGGTCGCAACCCGAAGGGAAAAAAGCGAGTTTTCGGATTAGTACATGTGGATTGGAATAAAGTTAATCCGAGGTTCTTTTATGGTCCTGGTTCTTCGGGTCCAATACTTATGAAACCTGAGGGATTGTTTTGATTCGCATACTCGGCAGCAATCCATGTTGCGTCTAACGGTGTACTAGTAATTTTGATTTCATCCAGTAGTCCATTCCATAGATTAACAGTACCATCCTGTATAAGACAACCAATCGTTGAGGTATCAGTATTTTGATCATCAAACCAAATTCCATTTGGATTTTGGCCATCTTGCCAGCTCAGAGCTACTTCGTCTCCATCCAAAAAGAAGCGGTTCTCAGATCCTGTAGAGCTCCAGGAGATATAATGCCAGATGCCATCATTCATCCCAACTTCTTTTTGTCCTTGGAAGTTTGAATTTGTACCATAAACATCCCGTGCGTACATCAGTTTACCGCTGTCCCGTTTCCCTAGATAAATATATGGTTTTGATGATGAAGTTACTCCTTCGCCCCAAACCGCCATTGGTTCGTCCCCTGTAGTTTGTATCCATGCGGAGCATGTTCCTTCGTTCATCGTAGAGGTAAAATCGGTAAAAGAAATATAATCATCATTCCCGTCAAATAAATAACAGGAACCAATCTTCCCTTCGATAAGATTTGATGTTGTCATACCACCATGGGGAACCCCGTCATTATTGTTCCCTGTGTTATCCTGAATCATTTGGTTTGGTGTCTTGCAGAGATGATACACTGCTTCGAATCCGGTCCAGACTTTCTCAGGGTATGGCATGTAGAGAGAATCTGGATTACCATAATACATTAATATCACAGTATCCGATGTTGATGATAAGAATGGGATTTTAACCCAGGTTACAAGGGTCCCTGTTGATTGATTAAATTCGTCGAGATCATGGTAGAGTTTCGAAGCGACACCCAGATTATTCATAAAGAGGATATCTCCACCATCAGCACGTGCTTTCATTAAATCTACATCGATACAACTGATTAGTACTGGAAAATTGTCTTGATCACTTGATAGTTGTGTATGATCGATCGTGATTTGTTTTCTGTACTGCCAACCGAAATCAAACGGATTGAATTGAGAGGGATACCCCGTGTCAAAGTGGTAGACCTTACGCGTCCAATGTGGACCATCAGTGACATTTATAAACCATCGATAAGAAACACCAAAGGTGAGACCGCCCACTGGGACGGTATACGTTCCATCATGAATACCTATTTCATGTTTGAATCCAATATTTGGTGATGTCTCTACGGTGTACTCCATCGTATCACCCTGGTAATCTTTCAGCGTGAACTGCAATTGTTGTAGATCCATCGGGACGTCCCGTTCTCCATCTGATGGTGATGGATTTGTAAGAATCGGTGCTACCGCTTCTGTCGTGAATGTCATGGTTTTTTCCGTGGTATCTTTTCCATCAGTGACTTCAACATACCACGTATACGTCGTTAGATCTTCTAAACCACTTACGGGAATCGAGTAGATTCCATCAGGTTTCAGACCACCGGTCCCTGATCCGATGTCAGGATCCGTAATCACATTATAACTCATTAGTTCATTGTCTGCATCTTGTATCTCAAAGTGTAATTCTGTCGTCGTCATGGGAACCATTTGTTGTCCGTCAGATGGATCGGTCTGCGTGATCTCCGGTGGGTTGTTCGGCGGGTAGAACTCAAATTCCTCCGCAGTCACCCTCGTATATAATGCATAGCCGAAGATCCCATACGACATGATCGGTGGGAGGAAAATGCTAAATCCGATGCCCCAGAACCCCAGGGCGATACCTTGTTGTTGTCCTCCAGCAAGAAAGCCAGTCCGGGAGATCAGACCACCGACGGAGGTGATACCACTGGGTGTGGACCACCAGACGAACGCCCGAGGGATAGGGGACAAAAGGAAGGGGATGAGTCGAGGGAGGATGATGATAGGAAACGCGGATCCTTCTCCGAATGTAGCAAAGTTACAGAACCATTCTGAGGCTTTCGTCTGGACGGGATTAGGATTTATGTGAAGAGGATTTTTTGGTTTGGTAGGTGATCTGAGAAGGGAGAGGAGCTGGTTTTTTGTTACTCCCGGTGGGATGACTTTGGCGTCTAGAAGAAGATTCACAAATTCTTCTTGTAAAGCCTGGGTTTTTTCGCTGGATATATCTGCTGTCATTTCTTTTTGTATTTCTTGATATTTTTCATAGATTTTTTGTGCCTGCGATGTTGATAGAGGCATGTTCTGTTTTTCTAACCCGTTTTTTCCAATGATATATACTGTGATGGAACTGGTTTTTTCAATCGAAGGAAGTGATGTTGCAGTAATATTTTGTTGTTGTGTCGGTGTTTGTGTCTGTCCTAAGCTCACAGATGGAATACTTGTGGTGACTAAGAGAATAATAATTCCTAAAATTACTCCGCTTTTAAATTTGGTACCTTTCATCTCTTTCCCCATTTTGCATACGACCTTGAAGTATATCTAATTTTTGAACATAGTTTTTATATAATGGATATATGACAATAAAAACGAATGATCTTGACTAAAACTATTTAACGATGGTTCTTATTTTATAAAGCGAATATCTTATGGATGAACACGAGAATATCAACTATAAAACACTGCGCAGAGCCCAGCAAGATGAGCAAGCCTCGTCTCTTCTTACAAAGATCAATGTCAGTTTCTACAAGGATCTTTCATTGTATATCCAAACCCTTGAGCGGAGCATTGAAAATGAAAAGAACCCTTTAAAACTCAAGCTCTTCACTGATGAAGTCCAAAACACAAAAAAAATTGCCAACAGCATCTATGAGCTTCGAGAGAAAAAAATTGTTCAGGCAGCACTTGCGACAGCTCGTAGCGCCACCCCTGATCTAACAAATCTTCTTGAGATTGAAAAAAAATTATACAGGTCTCTTGTGGAACAGATTATCGTCTCACGTAGTGAAATCTTTGAAAAACCAACGGATTTTCCTGTTACAACACCACCAGCATCACCAACGAGTAATCAAGCCAAGCAAGATTCTAACACACATCCGATTGTCCGTGTCTTAGAAGACACCCCTGCATTTATCGGAACCGATGGAAACACCTATTTGTTGCGTAAAGAAGACGTGCTTTCAATGCCAAGCGAAATGACAGAGCCACTCCTGAAAAAAAAGGTAGTCGAACCGGTGAAATAAGGCACCCTACATTTTTATATACCTTTCTTACTTACGGTTACAATCGAACTGTGATATCTATGAAGATACCTAGGAAAATTAAACGGTACTGTCCTTACTGTAAAAAACACACGCTTCACGAAGTTGACAAGATGAAAAAACGAAAAGCAAGCGAGCTGAAACGAGGACAACGACGGTTCAGACGAGCCACCAGTGGATACGGAGGGTTTCCTCGACCAAAACCAGAGGGGCGAGAGAAAACCAGCAGACGGATAGCAACCCGATTCACTTGCACGGTCTGTAAAAAAATGCATCAGCCGCCGAGCATACGGTCAAAAAAATTTGAGATAGAAGGTGAATAAACCTATGGATCAACCAAAAAGCAGGTTCATTAAAGTACGATGTAATGATTGTGAAAACGAGCAAGTCCTGTTTGACAAGGCAAGTACGACGGTCCTGTGTCATATCTGCGGCAGTAAACTTGCGACCCCAACTGGCGGGAAAGCTCGGATAAAAGGAACCATTTTAGAGACTATTGAATAAGGTTTATCTCCATGATGAAAAAGGAGTACCCTGAAGAAGGAGAACTCGTTGTTGGTACGATAACCAAAGTCCAAGGTTTTGGCGCGTTTGTGTCACTTGATGAATACCCTAATAAAGAAGGGTTCATCCATATTTCTGAAATAGCGACGGGCTGGGTAAAACGTATCCGTAATTTTGTGAGAGAAAAACAGAAAGTTGTCTGTAAGGTCGTCCATGTCGATGAAGCAAAGAAACATATCGATCTTTCCTTAAAGAAAGTCAATGATCATCAACGGCGAGAAAAAATCCAGGATTGGAAGAATGCGCAGAAAGCAACAAAACTCTTTGAGATGGTCGCACAAGTGCTTGGGAAATCAGTTGATCAATGTTATACGGAATTCGGCGATGCTCTTGTAAAAAAATATGGGACGATGTATGCAGCATTTGAAGAATGCGCTTATGATGCAAACACCCTGAAAAACGATGGTTTTTCCGGGGATTGGCTGAATAAATTCGAGGAGGTCGCCAAGGGGAGCATCACGGTTCCTTTCGTTGAGATTAAAGGGATGCTTCTTCTTACGTCCTTTCTTCCAGATGGGATTACTCATATCAAGGAAGCACTTAGCATCGCTGAAAAAAGCGAGTTCGATGACGTCACCATCGATATCAAGTACATTGGCGCGCCTCGTTACATGGTTAAAGTCAAGGCTCCTGATTATAAGATTGCAGAATCGCAGATGAAAAAAGCGGTTGAGCGCGCTGACGCGTATATGAAAAAAATGAAAGGTGAATGCGAGTTTCAACGTGAAGTCGAAGCATAATGTCTGAAATACTATATTGTCAACATTGTCAGCGGTACACCATTCATCCGGTCTGTGGTGTCTGCAAGGGAAAAACAATATTCAATAAACCTGCTCGGTTTTCACCGCAGGATCATTATGGGAAGTACCGCCGGGCGTTAAAAAAAAGAAATGGGGAAGAGCTGAGACAATGAACCTAGTAGAAATAAAGTACATTGAGAAAAAACCAAAACTTAAAAATCCGATTTTTATTGAAGGATTACCTGGGATTGGGAATGTCGGGAAACTTGCTGTGGAACATCTTATTGATACGATGAAAGCAAGAAAATTCGCTGAGTTGTACAGCAAGGATTTTCCTCCGCAGGTGTTCATCAACCCTGATGGGACCATTAAGTTGGTCAATAACGAGTTTTATTATTGGAAGGCAAAGAAGAAGGGCCAGCAGGACATCGTTCTCTTAACTGGGGATTACCAGGGTCTTTCATCGCAAGGGCAATATGAGCTTGCAGAGTCCATCCTTGATATTGTTCAGGACCTGGGTGTGAAACAGATGTTCACCCTTGGTGGGTACGGCCTTGGTCGGGAGATTAAAGAACCAAAGGTGCTTTTTGCGACCACCGATGTTCGTCTTGTGAAAACCATGAAGAAGTATGGGGCGATTTTTAAGAAGAACGAACCTGGTGGCGGAATCATTGGTGCGAGTGGTTTACTGCTTGGTTTAGGCAAGCTTCGAGGTTTAGTTGGTACCTGTTTTATGGGTGAGACCCCCGGGTATCTTGTTGACCCGAAGAGTGCGAAAGCGGTTCTAAAGGTTCTTACCAAGGCGGTAAATGTCACTATTGATCTTTCGCGGCTTGAGGAGAAAGCAAAAGAGATAGAGTATATCGCTCAGCAGCTCAATGAAATGGAAACGATGGTCAAAGAAAAACCAGATGACATTCGGTATATCGGTTAGTGGTTCTCCTAATTTTTTTTCTTTTTTTATTAAACTATACTTATTAAAAGAAATTAAAATAAAAAGAAAAAGAAAAATGGTGTCTTACTTGATGCCAAGGAGGAAAAACAGCAGGAGTGTTGCACTATGTTCCGAAGATGTTTCTTTCACATTTGCCGCGGATACTTGTAATGAGATTTCAACTTTTCCAAATCCCAGAAGGAGTCCTGCACGTAGGGTCATTTCTTGACCTGGTTGTAGTTCTGATATATTACCAGTGAAATGTATTCCAATGAAAACGAGTTTACCAGAAATCGTAAAATTCAATTGAACATCCCATGCGGTATAATTACCGATGTTTTTAATAATAATTGAGGATCCAAAACCGCCTTTCAGTGTAATCTGTAGGAATGTTTCATGAAGACCATAGGTTTTAAAACATCCATCAGCACCGACAAATTCTGTCCAGTTTTGACCATCGTTTGTTGAAAGGTATACCGTCCCATTTTGATAGATGTTTGTACCATTCCCAGAGATCCAGTAGTAGTTGTCGGTGACATTCGCGGTGTAGACAACAATGTAATACGTCTGTCCTGGGGTGACCCAGATGTCATCGAAGTTGAATTCTATCCATGCTAATTGTTCCTCTGTCGGGGTTCCGTTGACAATGGGAAATCCATTTGGTTCGACAGAGGTGATCGCGAGATCCTTTTCTGTTAAGTTATCTCTTATTGCTAAAAAGCAAGGATATGTGGTAGATGCGTTTCTTGCCATCAAAAAGAAGGTTCTTGTCAATACTTCCATCTGGGGGATGAACGACTGTGCTATTGAGAGATTTGCGTAGTAACCAAAAATATTCGTTCTCCCTAATGGTAACGATCCATCATAATCAGTCATGGATTGATCGAGTTCATCGACGTACGGTGACTCGGTGATGCCACTTCTTTGACTGTTTTTCTGATTTTGGTCTGTTGCTGCTACAGCAGCGCCTAGTCCTCCAAGGACTACGATGCCTATAATAAGACATGATAACAATTTTTTCATTTTCTTTGCCTCTCCCGGATATTCGTTATGGAAATATTATATCAAATCAGTATATAAATTTTTTTTACCACATTGTTAAAAGAACTTAAAAAATTATTTGAACTTTTAAAAAATGTGTTTTTTTTCTCTTGTGTTACTCACCAAAAGAATTTTTTTGAAAATTGTTATTAAATTTTTTTTTCAAACTGTTTCAAATCAGAGACAACATACTGACCTTTTGTGTTTTTCTTTCTATCAAGATAGTATGAAGTGATGCCGAGTTTCTGAGGGGAGAGATAATCGAACTCTTTATGATCACCCACATGTATCATTTCTAGTGGTGATATATTCAGTTTTTTACAGATCATCGCATAGAAATCCGTGACTTTTTTCACCGTATGAAAATCTGAGGTTGATGAAAAAACCTTATCGAAGTAGGTACGTAATTTGGTTTGTGTGAGTTGCACGTCTATGAATTCTTTCTTTGCATTGGAGCTGATGATGAGGCTATAGTTTTTTGATAATCGTTTCAGGACCGATGGGACTTCTGGATAGATCTCTACGTTGTTTCGATATTCTAAAAGCATTTTTTTCCAATCTGTTTGGAGGTGGAAGCGGTCGAACCAGTACCCTGGGTCATACCATTCGATGCGGTTATCTCCTATCTTTTCGTACTCCTCAAAGAGATATTTCTTTGCAGTTTCTCCATCGACGTGATGTTGCTTGGCGTAGAGCGCTGGGACCCCTTCAAGCCAGAATGCGTCTGCGAAGGTATGTTTCGCGATGGTACCATCGAAGTCAAAAGAGATTATTTTGATCATAGAATCCGCTGATACATCCTCTGTTGTATTAAAAGGTATTCTGCGGAGACATGTCTGAAGTGTGCGTTTTTCTTAGGCTTTCTGTGCGGATTTTTGTTTGTTTTTTCTCATCAGATCATATCCAACGACCGCAAGAAGACCAGCGACGATAAGGACGATAGCGATACTTACGGTGGTTGCAACATTGATATCGGTGATTGTGTTTGGCTGGGCCATCCGTTTCAACCAGATGCCAAAGAACGCCCAGAGAACAACAAGACTAAATGCAAGATCTTTCCGGAGAGCAAGCATAAGATAGGTAAGGAGTGTTCCGACCGCGATGATGATGATCGTCCAGGTTAACTGGTCGATCCCGAAACCATCCCATTGTATTGAAATGAGGAACGCGGTGACGTTTGCTATCGTTGCAACGGTAATCCAACCAAGATAGACGCTAAAGGGGACATGAACACAGAGTTTTTCTTTCATCGTAACGCTTGATTTCCCGATCTTTAGACGAACATAGATTGCGAGCAGAGAACAAAGAAGGAGGATCATGATGAGTACCGAAAGGCCGACATATTGATAGTGCCAAAGGTAAATCCAGGCGCTGTTTGCAATACCACTCAGGATAAACAACCCGGTGATTTGTGACAGAAACGGCATTTTAATTTCTTCTTTTTTGAACATGTCTCGTGCTTGGTACACAGCAAAGACAATCCATAGAATGTAAATAATACTCCAGATGGAGAAAGTGAGACCCGCGGGAACGAAAAAATTCGGTAACGCGTCAGAGAGTTCTTGGGTGGTTTTTCCGTTGAGTGGAAGAATGATCGCCAAAGCGTTTACTACAATGGTGATTATTACTGCAAGGATGTTTCCTGCTTGAAGGATTCTCTTTTTGCTTCGTGGCGTCATACGAGTTCCTCTTTGGTGAAGAATCGGTTTCGTAAAGATAAGCTTTGTGTGCTTCAAAAAATTTTTTTTAGCGAGGGCAGGCGGCTAATCCATGTTTTGCTAAATAGTGTTGATGATATTCCTCTGCAGGATAAAACGTCGTTGCTTGGGTAATTTCAGTTACAATCTTTTTGCTGTATTTTCTTGATTGTTCAAGATTCTTTTTTGAGAGCTCTGCTGCTGTTTTCTGTTCCGGTGAATAATAGAAGATAGCCGATCTGTATTGTGTTCCAACATCTGGTTCTTGTCGATTTTTTGTTGTTGGGTCATGGATATCCCAAAAAACCCTCAGGAGTTCTTCATAGGTTATTTTCTGAGGGTCAAAGGTGATTTCGACGACTTCTGCATGTCCGGTTTTATCTGTGCATACATCTTCGTACGTCGGGTTTTTCAATATGCCACCGGTGTATCCTACCGTAGTCGAGAGAACACCGTTGAGGTGTCGAAATGCTTCTTCAACATGCCAGAAACAACCTGCTCCAAAGATTGCTTTGTCCATATGTGTTCACCTATCGAACCAAGCAGGATTCTTTCTCTATTAATAATTTTTCTTTATATTATCAGGAAACCGTTGAAATACTGAAATCCTTAAAGGAAAATTCTCTAATCAGACGGTAGTAGTAAAAATTTTTTCATAAAACGATGAGCTTTGAAGAGTACTCGGCTATAACGTTTGTCTTATGCTGTATCGCTATTCATCAAAATTTAGTGACTGTTTCTTGTGGGAAAAATTTTTCTTGCTGGAATCTTTTCGCTCGTTGTTTGATTACTTCAATTAAGGTATCTGCAATGCCATCTAAACTATCATCGATTTCTTTGAGTGAATAGCGTTTCGTCGCAAATCCTTCTTTGTAGGATTCTTCATCATTCATCAGGTCTATGACTAATTGTTCTGGGTCTAAATTATGGTGTTCCCCATCGATTCCGATATAGAGACGAGCGTCCTTGATAGCGATATCAACATGTTTTGAGCTGTTATAGGATTCCAACTCGCAGAATACGCCTCGTTTTCGTAATGATTCATAGAGTTTCAACGCATGGGGTGAGGCGCGTTTTTCTCGTTGATGATGCATGCAGAGAGATTTTCCGAAGTTGGTCATGGAGTAATCATATTCGGTTTTCGGGAGTTTTACATTACAGACTTCACAGAAGAAATCTTGCGGGGATGTGACATCTCGTTTCAAATCCCGTTCGAGTTTCGCGAGTTTTACGAGTCTGTTGTCTTGTTCAATTTTCTCCCATATGATCTGCAGCACTTCACGTAAGCTTAACGCATCAATAGTGATTTTATATTTTATCCCAAGTAATTTCGCAAGCTCTCCTAACAGATCAGCAGGGTATTTTCCTTGATATTTCTCAACAAAATTAAAAACAATGTCATATGCTTTGTTGTCATTTATCTTATCTAACAGTTGCATTAAATGAAACGTATAACATTCATTACAAACCACTTTCCCATCAGGTAATTTACGATACGAAGTCCAGAGTTTTTTACTGCATCGTTCGCAGTTGAACATTTTGTCCCATCCCATACGAATCCCATACCAAATATCCTGTCTTTATTTAAATATCTTTTCAATTTTACACTTTCCGTGTGCTTTTTGTTGATAAATGTGCATAAATTGGTATTAATAAAAAGAGATTATGCACTATGTTCCTCAGTATCCTCTTTTCAAATACAAAGGGAGGAAATACCCTGTAATACGTGAACCAAACAATAAAGAAATATATAGGACATTGCTATTTCCATATCGCTAGTAGGGAATTCCTGTGAACGAAGACGATAAAAAAGAATTTCTCAATGATTTCAAAAAAGGAGATGTCGATAATAAATTAGATATGTGGTACTACGCTGTTGACCAAGAAGCACTTTGGGAGGAAATCCTTGCTGAAATGTCAATGGTTGCTCAAGCCGCAAATCCTCACAAAGGAAAAGTAGTCGACGAGGAATAAAGGTATCAGCTATGAATGAAGAAGACAAAAAAGAACTGATTGAAGAATTCAAGAAAGGCGATGGGACGAAACGCTTAGATCTGTGGGATTACGCACTTGCTCAGCAAGTCCTCTGGGAGAATATTATCGCAGATTTACAGAGAATCGCCCATGAGCAAGGGGTTGACAAAGAGCTTGATAAACGCATGGAAGACGATATGAAGGGAGTGGAGTAAGGATCGCGGTTATAAACCAACATATTTTTTACTGATTTCCCATAATTTTTTCGCAGCATCCATGTCATAGGTTTCTGTCTTTGTTTGTTTGACTGATTTTTTTTCGAAATATTCTCCGGTGATTGTTTCAACCTCTGGTAAGCTTGCAAGATAGATCGGGGTTTGTGCAGCAATCGATGGTTCTTTTCCGAGGAGTTTAAAAAATTTTGCGGAGAACCACCCTGCGTCTCTCCCAAGGTTTGTCGCACTCATCCCTGGATTAACACAATTCACCGTAATATTAGTGCCTTTGATTTTTTCTGCCAAAAGTCTTGTGAAAAGAATACTCGCGAGTTTCGAATGGCCATACACCTTCATCCCAGAATAACCATGTTTGAATTCAAGGTCATTGAAATGGATTGTTCCAGAGTGCAACCCTGAGGTGAGATTAATGATTCTCGCAGGTGCGCTCTTTTTCAAGGCATCTAGGAGACGGTTGGTCATAAGAAACGGAGCAAGATAATTGACCGCAAAGGTGTTCTCAATCCCGTCTTTTGATTCCCGCCGATGGTAATCCACGATCCCTGCATTATTGATTAAGACATGTAACGCGGGATATTTTTTGAGAAACTCCCTGCAACAGTCTCGAATCGAGGAAAACGATGAAAGATTACAAAACAACACGTCGATGTTGGTATTCTTTGTTGCTTCGATGAGTTCTTGTCTTGTTTGTTCTCCTCGTTGTACATCTCGTGTGGTGATCACGACTGTTGCTCCAAGCATCGCTAAGCCTTTTGCGGTTTCTTTGCCTATTCCTGATGTCGCACCTGTGATTAGTACGATTTTTCCTTGCATGCTCGCCCACCAATATGTTTTTGTGAAGATAGACGATGAAACTATATTAACCTACTGACTGGAGGAAAACCTTGAAGGATTTTTTAAAGGAAACATTAAAGAAAGATACGTCTCTTTTGCAGTACATGGACTCCTCTCGGAAACAAAAAAGGAAGCGGCATCTCTCCAGGCTCGTCGAACAAGAGCTTCATGGTTTATCCCCGATTCAGACGATTATGAAAATGGCGGAACACCAAGCGATTCGCAAAATGGGATTAAACCCTGAGGAGGTGATCTCATTTGGTGGAGGCTGGTGCAATCATACCGCGCCTGAAGCATTAAGAAACGCCTACCAGACGATACTAAACGATGCTACATTGTTTCATCAGAGCGGGAGGTACAGTCCAATTATTGGTGATTCATCCTGCCGAGAGCAGATCTGTCATTTCGAAGATGCCTTCTACAATCTGACGTCTTTGGAATCAGAGAACATCTTGCTTGGTCATTCCTCAACACAACTGTTCCATGATGTCCTGCGTGTGGTATGCGACCCTGGTGAACCAGTGGGGTTTCTTGACCCGACGTATGCGAATTATCTGAATGCCGTGAAATGTGCACTCCCCGGCTCACCGATCTGGTTTGTACCCGCATTACATCCACAGAAATGGACGTATCTAAAAACCCCTGATGAGTCATTAGAAATCCTCAAACAGTACTGCGAAAAAGGATTACGAGTGTTCGCCATTCCAGTCCCTGATAATCCCACAAGTCAGATTCCATCAGAAGAATTCCTAAAAAGCGCATTGGAAATCATGACGGATGCAAATGGCTACCTCCTCTTGGATCATGCCTACAAAGCATTGTGGTTCGGAGAAATGCCACGATGTTATTCGTGGTCCCCGGTGGAGCAGTCTCATCTGATCACGCTGCATTCCAACTCGAAATGGTTATCAAGTCTTGGGAGACGCTTAGGTTGGGCTGAGGCACATGATACAGTGATCAATGGGTTAGAAAAAATAAACGAATCCGTACTCTTATCTCCCGATAGTCTGCATAGTATGGCCACCGCCCGGTTCTTAGAACAGACCCTGGCTGATGGTTCTTTGAAACAGTATGTGAATGACGTTCGCAGGCTTTATGAAAAAACAGCTGCGGTCATGATGTCTTCTTTAGATTCCTGTCTAGGTTGGAAACGGCTCACACCTGATGGAGGGTTGTATACGTGCTGTCCGACGCCACATCACGTGGAACCAAGAGGATTTGTCGAACGATTGTTGAAAGAAACCGGCGTCCTGCTTATCCCTGGAACTGGTTTTGGCCCAAGCATGAGTTCTGGACTGCGTCTCTCCTATGGCCCGCTCTGCTATATGCATGAACAGATCATCGAGGGGATTGAACGGATCAGTCATTATCTCGCAAAAACAGGATGATTCCTCTCAAGGATGATGATCGTCATCAACCAGTATTTTTATAAAGAGGTGCTCTGATTGTGGATACGGAGGAATCATTCATGAAACATCTCTGGGTTGTATGCATCTGCCTCTGTTGTGTTTTACCAGTGGTGCAAGCAAGTATTGTTCCAAATCAAAAAAATACACAATACCCAGTTCCAGCTTCTCTATTGGACGGAGGCTGGGTCGAGGAACAGGACAATATCACGATACTTCATGTGAGCGGCACCAATTACGAAATGGGATACCAACACGGATATCTCCTCAGGGAACAAGTTCAAGAAAACGTCAGGGCGTTTTTACATTATGCTACGGAGTATGTCACCTCTGCTGAGTTGATGAACTACTGGAACATGTCACAACCGTATATCCCTTCTCAATATATTGATGAAATTCAAGGTATTGCTGATGGGGCAAACATCAGCTTTGATGACATCGCAGAATCCATCATGGCGGTTGAATACGCAGATCATGGATGTTATGGGATCGCAGCCTGGGGACCTGCAACCCCAGATGGAAAGTTATACCATGCCCGGAGTTTTGATTTACCTTCAACCATTCAAGACCCGGTAAGTGGAAAATACGCCCATGAGAACACCGTCCTTATCATCCGAAATCCTGACAATGGATCTGCCTCATTATCTCCTGCGATCGCAGGTTCATTTCATACCGGTGGCGGTATGAATTCGCAGGGAGTTTCGCTTGGTATTCAAATCTGCTGGAGCAAAGACCAGACGTTCGAGGGAAACCCGTATCATTTCCGAGTACAGGCGGTCCTAGATTCCGCGACAACCGCTGCGGAAGCTATTCAAATATTAAATACAAATCGGACTCATGGGTTCAACTTCATTGTCTCGCAGGCGAACCCTGCAGAGGGTTTTGCCCTTGAGCAGACAGCGAATCTCACCTACGTCGGAACCTATAACGGCTCAGTGGAAAGCAACCATCCTTTCTGGGCTATTGAGCATGTGGTGCGACGAACGAATGTGTTCCTTGAACCCACGATTGCGGCGACCCAACGAAAACCCTATAATCCCGCAGGGTTGATTGCATTTTTCAAACTGTTGTTCTTTCAAAAAAGCAACCCTTATTTTGCAGTATATCAGTTATATCAATCAGTCAGTAAACAAATTGATATTACGTGGGGTAATTTAACGCTGAACAACACTATGGATGTGCTGCAGAACGGGTATCGGGCAGAGGATTTTCCGCTCCTCCGTTTGATCGAACGTTTAGGAAAAGGGACCGGGATGGCAGAGGCATGGAACCAATGGGTCGCCTGTCCAGCGACCGGTGATATGGTCGTGAGTTTTGCAAATCATGACCAGATGGCGTTCAAAACAAAGCCTCATTATTTTAACCTTTATGCGTTGCTCAGTGAATCTCCACCATAAAAGCATATGTTTTTTGTTCTCCTTTTTTTCTTTTTTCTCCATACAGTAATATACATCTTGTTTGATGTTTCCATCCATGCAGGCTCCCCGAATCGATCTGTTTGAATGGCTGCTTCGGAACGCTCCGCACGCTACCTATAATCTAGCGTTTAGTAATATTCATGGTCTCACCATTCAAGAATATAAAACACTGACAGATTTCTCATTTCCTGATAGTTTTGAGTTGGGTTCCAACGCTCAATATGGTGCTGATGAGTTAAAGAAAACCCTCTGTTCGATGTATAACTGTGCAGCTAGTAATCTCGTTACGACGACGGGTGCTACTGAAGCAAATTTCCTTGTGTTCTCCTCACTGCTTTCAAAAGGAGATGAGTTTATTATCGAGCAACCAGGGTATCAACCGATGTGGTTGACACCGGAGATGCTGGGTGCTCGGCGGATTCCCTGGCCAAGAACTTTTGAAAGAGGGTTCAACGTTCAGATAGAAACACTTACACATCTTATCACTGATAAAACAAAACTAATTGTACTCACGAACCTGCATAATCCAAGTGGTGTGCTGATGAACCAAAAAACGCTTCAGGAAATCGCGAAGATTGCGGCGGACCATGGATTGTATGTCTTGGTCGATGAAATCTTCCTTGGCGGATCCTTTCTTCCGCAACCATCGTCCTTTGGTATCCCTAACGTGATTGTGACCTCGAGTGCAACAAAGATCTATGGTCTAGGAGGACTGCATTCCGGATGGATCATCGCACCTGAGGAAGTAGCGCGACACTGCCAGAGGGTGAAGGCGCATACCACTGGCGCAGCATCTTATACCTCGGAGATCATGACCGCGCGTATCCTTAGTGCCGCTCGGGTTGAACTCATCAGGCGATTCCAGAGAAGAGCAAAAACCAACCTTGAGTACCTTACCAAATGGATGAGCCACCATACCGAATTCTTTGAGTGGGTACAGCCTGATGGTGGCATTGTGTGTTTCCCAAGGTATACGATGAAGATCTCTTCCGTCGATCTTTGTAAATACCTGTTCGAAACGCAGAAAATTTTGATTAACCCTGGGTCATTCTTCAATCAAGATGGTTTTCTTCGCTTATCGTATGGGTGCGATTTACCCTTGTTGCAGAGCGCGTTAGATGCTCTTGAGACGGGACTTCGAAATCTTCGGAGTAATCTTTGAATCTATTAAATATTCCTGGGATTCAAATCCCTCCCCTGCACTTTTATATTAAAAATTTAAAGAACATATTCCAACCAAAGAAGAGGCGTTTTTTTTCAACAATAGAGTTTTGAAAAAAAGAGCTCTGTTTTATGTCAAAATAAAGTTACTACTTGTTAGTACTCAAGCTTTTATAACGAAACAACGATTAGAATCTATGACGATTACACATGTTCGAAAAAGAACCGGGGAACTAGTTCCTTTTGATGCTGAGAAAATTACGGTTGCTATTCAGAAGTCAATGTTTTATTTGGGTGTAAAGAACAGAAAAAAAGCTGAATCTTTTACCAGACAAATCGTTGAGTCACTTCAATCAAAACAAACGATTTTTTTCCAAGGGAGCCCCACCATTGAACAGATTCAAGATACGGTAGAAGCGGTCCTTGAAAAACGAGAAAAACGCGTGTACAAAGCGTATTCATTATATCGACGCTCCCGGGGGATCGCCCGAGAAATTAAACAGTATTTCAAGATACACGATGATTTGAAACTTGACGTCAACGCCCTTAAAGTCCTCGAAGAACGCTACCTTTTAAAGGACGAGACCGGGAAGATCATTGAAACACCAACGCAGTTATTCAAACGGGTTGCGACAACCATCGCAGCACAAGATGCACTCTATGGGAAAGACCCTAACAAAACAGAGG
Source organism: Methanobacteriota archaeon (assembly GCA_017885605.1). GTDB lineage: Archaea > Thermoplasmatota > E2 > DHVEG-1 > DHVEG-1 > SM1-50. Next base: position 35,609 of record JAFNFT010000037.1, read on the forward strand.
AAGAATTTTTTGCTGCGATGCGGAATCTGGAGTTTTTACCAAACTCACCGACACTCATGAATGCAGGGACACCACTTGGGCAGTTATCCGCGTGCTTCGTTCTTCCAATAGAGGATAGCTTGGAAGGGATTTTTACCACGCTGAAGAACATGGCGTTAATCCAGCAATCTGGTGGAGGGACCGGATTTAGTTTTAGCCGTCTGCGCGAAAAAGGTGCGATTGTGAAGAGTACCAAAGGGGTCGCGAGTGGTCCTATCTCGTTCATGCGCATCTTTGATAGCACGACAGATGTGATTAAACAAGGAGGGAAACGTCGGGGTGCAAATATCGGGATCCTCCATTGCACCCATCCTGATATCGCTGATTTTGTGACCGCAAAATCTGGGAAAAGACTTTCGAACTTTAACATCTCCGTTGGTGTGACCGATGCATTCATGAGGAAAGCGCTACACAATCGGACATTGGTGTTGCGAAGTCCAAAAACTGGGAAGATTGTCCAAAAGATTAACGCAGCAGATTTATTTGAAATGATCGTACGAAACGCCTGGGAAACCGGAGACCCAGGATTGGTGTTTCTTGACGAAATAAACAGGAAACATCCCCTGAGAAACATAGGTCTTATTGAAGCGACAAACCCATGCGGTGAGGTCCCGTTACTCGCCTATGAATCATGCAATCTTGGTAGCATTAATCTTGCAAAAATGATGACAAATGGAAAACTGGATTGGAAAAAATTGAAAACGACGATACGACTTGCAGTCCATTTCTTAGATAACGTCATTGATGCGAATAACTATCCATTGAACGAGACAGAAGACATAACAAAAGCGCATCGGAAAATCGGTCTTGGTGTCATGGGATTTGCTGATTTATTATTCATGCTGAAGATCCCGTACGATGGCAAGGAAGCATTGCGACTCGGGGAACGACTCATCAAGTTCATCGCAAAAGAAGCACAAGAAACATCAATGGAACTTGGAAAAGAACGAGGGTCGTTTAAGAATTTTCAGCAAAGCACCTGGCAGAAAAAGTATTCTGCCATGCGGAATGCGACCTGTATCACGATCGCGCCAACAGGAACCATCAGCATCATTGCTGGCTGTTCCTCAGGCATCGAACCTGTGTTTGCGTTAGCATTTATACGACGAGTGATGGAAGGAAAACAATTACCAGAGATAAACGAAGTTTTCAAACGAGAATTGATACGACGTGATTTGTATTCAGAGGAATTGGTGCGCCAGATATCCAAAACCGGGAATATCAAACACCTCCAGTTGCCAGAGGACCTGAAAAAAATCTTTGTCACTGCACTTGACATCACACCAGAATATCATGTTCAGATGCAAGCTGCATTCCAACGGCACGTTGATAATGCAGTCAGTAAAACAGTGAATCTCCCAAAGAATTCCACACAAAAACACGTGAGAAATATTTACCTGCTCGCATGGAAGTTAAAATGCAAAGGAATCACGGTGTACCGGTATGGGAGTAAACCTGAGCAAGTGTTGTATCTTGGGACAGGCAAACCAATTGTGGTTACATCTGATTACGCAGGCGATTGTCCAACAGGTTTATGCCCACACTAATCGGCATAAAAAACAAATATTTAAAAACCAAAACGAGATAAGATTTCCTGCCCTATGGATGAAATTGATGCACCAATACTCCAAGTAGTGTATTTTTTTTGTTTGTTGGGATGAGTTGATCGAAAGGAGAGACTATGAAGAATATTAAGGAAGGGGATACGGTCCAGCTTTTATGCGAGGCGAAATTAGAATCCGGTGAACTCTGCTATAACAACGATGCAAAAGATCCACTGGAACTAGTGGTTGGAGACGGAAAATTTTTTCCCACTGTCGAAGAAGCATTACATGAGATGACTGAAGGCGAAACAAAGGTGATAACTCTTGAAGCCGAAGACGCATTTGGTCCTCATATCGATGACCTCGTCATCAAAGTACCAAAATCAGTGTTTAAAACTGAGGTGACCTTAGAGATCGGCTCTCGCATAAAAATAGATGTGCCAACTGGTAAATCGTTTATCGGTACGATCATAGCGATGGATGAGCAGACATTGACCTTAGATATGAATCATCTCTTAGCAGGGAAACGAATAATAGTAAAAGTCACGGTTATTTCCATCATAGAACCGATTACAAAAGAAGAATAGTATCATGAACTTTTTTCGAGATTAATAAAAAAAAACAAAGAGGTATGGTTCATTCGAATGATTTCATATCCTCTTTAGGTTTTCTTTTTATCTCATATATTTGGCGACAAACTCATCAACCTCTGGGATACCGCCTTGGAGTATAATATAACCATTATGTGGTTCTCTCTCCGTAATTTCCCCAGCGATTGGCGTGAGCATGATCTTTTTTACTTCCTCTGGATTATTTGTATGGCCAAGAGCCCAGCAGAGTTTCATATAGGCGACCTCTGGTAACATATTCTGCGCGGGAATCACGCCGAGTTTCATAAGATCCCGTCCGGTGTCATACACATACATCTGCACATATCCCCATAATGTCTGGACCGTCATATACACCGCGATTCCTTCTTCAATCGCACGTTGTAACGGGGCATATAAGGGTTTATTGACATGACCTAGTCCAGTCCCCGCAATCACTATTCCTTTGTACTTATGGTCAATGAGTGATTCAATCATATCTGGCAACATATTTGGATAGTAGTAGACTATCGCCACTTTGCCCTCAAACGCAGTATCGATGATGACGTCCCTATCTTTTCTGCGTTTATTGTAATCTTTTCGGAGGTATCTGAACTCTGTTGGAGTCACGGTTGCAAGAGGGATATCACCAATAGTCCGGAACGTGCTTCGGTAGCTACTGTGCATTTTCCGCACACGGGTTCCTCGATGAAGTAAATTATATTGGTCGCTTGTTGGTCCGAACATGCACACCATCACTTCAGCGATATCACAATACGCTGCAGTTCGTGTTGCGTTGATGAGGTTCAACGCCGCGTCGCTCGACGGTCTGTCTGAGGACCTCTGCGAACCGACTAGTACGATAGGCACGGGTGGTTTCTGCACCATAAATGAAAGGATTGCTCCGGTATGATGCATAGTGTCGGTCCCATGACCAATCATAATACCATCCACACCGCTTTCTATTTCTTTGCCGATTGCTTTTGCTGTAGTGATATACTGTTCTGGCCCCATATTTTCACTAAAAATGCCGTATAGTTTCTCTGTCTTTAAGTTGCAGATCCCTGCTAATTCTGGGACTGCACCGTATAACTCACCCGGGGAAAACGCGGGGATCACTGCTCCCGTGCGATAATCTAACCGTGATGCGATTGTTCCGCCTGTCCCAAACAAGGTCACATTTGGTTTTTTTGCATCTTTTGGAAATTCCGACTCAGGTATTTTATAATGACCTTCCTTATAGCCAACCTCTTTGACTGACTTGATTGAATTTACTTTTATTCCAACGTTATAGCCGTTATGCAGTTTAAGGACAATATGTTGGTCATCTTCTGTTTCTGCCCTTGGGAGGATGATACCGCTGAAGGTGCCTCTGGTTGACGTCATGACGACATCACTCCAGACCTTGATGCCCAGCTCGATGAGTTTTTGTTTTGCTGCGCCGCGATATCCTTTGTACATGTCTTCATTTACCACTTACATCACCATGATTGTGCTGAAAACGATAAGAGAAAAGGACTATAAAGAAATATAGTTCCTCCTTTTGTGTATAAAAAAGGGATGCTCCTAAGGAAAGAGACGCAATATTTAGATAGAAGTGACGTATTTGACCCCCTCAGAATGTCCGATGACCTCTTAGAAAATGATACCTACTACAAAGAGTTAGGTTTACGATGTGGTTTAGAGATTCATCAGCAGTTGTTGACTGAGAAAAAATTATTCTGCCGGTGTCACACTGTTCTGCATCGGGACGAGCCAGGTGCGGTCATCTTACGACATATGCGACCGACGCTTTCAGAACTTGGTGAGTATGATGGGACTGCCTTAATGGAGTTTAAGACAAAAAAGAACGTTATTTACCAACTCTACAATGACACCGTGTGCACCTATGAAATGGATGACACACCACCCTTTCACCTGAATTATGAGGCCTTAGACATCGCTCTTGAGATCGGTTTATTGCTGAATTACAGCATCGTCGATGAAATTCACATCAGCCGAAAACAATATCTCGATGGAAGCATCCCGACCGGTTTTCAAAGAACCGGGATTGTCGGTGTCGAAGGGTGGATCCCCTATAAAAACAGAAAAATAGGTCTGATTCAGCTTGGGCTGGAGGAAGACGCATGCCGTGAGATCAGCGATGTGGGTCATCAGATTATTTTTAAAACCGACCGGTTAAGTATCCCGTTGGTCGAGGTCGTGACCCACCCGGATATACAGACCCCTGCTGAGGCTGGCGAAGTCGCTCGACTGATCGGACGATTGCTTCGTTCCACTGGGAAAGTACGGCGAGGTCTGGGGAGCGTTCGCCAGGACATCAATGTCAGTATAACGGGCAGTACACGCATAGAGCTGAAAGGGGTTTCTAAGCTTCAGTACATCCCCCGAGCTGTGGCTCATGAGGTAGGCCGACAAAAAGCGCTTCTTGCTATCCGTGATGAACTTCGACTTCGTGGTATTACAGAAAAAACGTTTCAAAGTGAACAGAAGGATGTTACCTCATTATTACAACATTCACGATCAAAGCGGTTGAAAGAAGTTCTGAAAAACAAAGGAAAAATCCATGGCATTGTACTGCGTAGTTTTACCGGTATTTTTGAATTCCCCACACAAGTTGGAAAGACATTTAAGGATGAGATCGCGGGTCGTGTGAGAGTTATCGCCTGTCTTGATGTCATGCCTAATATTGTCTCAGATGCTCATTTTCGGGAATTCGGTCTGAGCAAAAAGGAAATCACATCGGTAGAGACACTGTTTGATGCAAAACCGACAGATACGCTCGTTCTTGTTTGGGGCAGTGAGGATGACGTAGAAACTGCCATAAAAGAAATTAAAATACGAACGGTGGAGGCAACGATCGGGGTCCCTTCTGAAACCAGGCAGGTTTTTCCTGATGGGAGCAATGATTTTGAACGGATCTTGCCAGGTCCGAACAGGATGTACCCTGATACGGATACACCACCAACACCAATCTCTCAGAAATCCTTGGAGAGTATAAAAAGAGGGATGCCAGAACCACTCTGGGACTGTGAAAAAAGATTAGCAGCTCTTGGGCTTCCTCACTCCCTTATCACATCCCTCAGTATATCCAGAAATTTAAAAGTATTTGACAGGATAACAGAAACGTTGAAGGTTAAGCCGATTCTAGTCGCGGTGACGTTAGAGGAAACACTGAAAGCGCTGCAAAGAAAAGGCAAACATCCTGAGATATTGTCAGATGAGACCTTGTATCATATTTTTCAGTTGCTCAGTGAAAAGAAATTTAGCAAGGAAGCACTCCCGACAGTTCTTGCGTTTTTGGCAGAGCATCCAGATAAAACACCATCGGAGGCAGTCACAGAATTACAGATAGCGCCTCTTTCAGCGGAAGCTCTTCAAAGTGTTGTTGATGAGGTTATAGCGAGGTGCTCTAATCCTAAAACGATCAATTGCACTTCTAATGTGGTCATGGGTGAAGTAATGAAGGTTGCTCGGAACAGAATAGACGGTAAAGTAATACATGATATAGTAAAAACAAAATTGTCAGCTCATTAAAACGACAGAAAAAGGAGTTATTCTTTTTTTTCCTTAGTTGCTCCTTCTTTTACCCCTTTTCCAAATGCTTTTACAACACCCCATCCTTTTTTGACGCCTTTCCCAATAACTTCCCCGGTTTTTTCAGCAGCCACTTCAACAGATCCTTTTTTTCTTCGTCCATAGAGACACCTCACCTTTTTTTCTCATATTATTTCTTATCAACTGTAATAGGATTTGGTCCGAGTTTCTTCATCTCTGCGACAAACTCTGTAACGATGGACGCAAACTTTTGTCCTTCTGAAGCAGAGACATATTCAAAGCGAACCCGTTGCGGTTCAACCCCAAGTTCCATCAATAATTTTTTGAGTAATTTAATCCTTCGGTTCGTCTTATAATTCCCTGATTGGTAATGACAGTCACCAGGATGACATCCCGCAATAAGGACTCCATCAACCCCTTTTCGTAATGCTTCAAGCACAAAAGATGGGTCGACCCGCCCGGAGCACATGACCCGGATTGATTTCAGGTTCGATGGATATTTCATCCGACTGGTTCCGGCGAGATCTGCTCCAGCGTAACTGCACCAGTTGCAGAGAAATCCAAGGATGTTTGGTTCAAATTCTTTTGACATACTTTTTTCCTCTAGGTGTTTTTCAGCTCCTCAAGGACCAGGGCAACCGCAGTTGGTACCGCAGAGGCGACTTCACTGCTGAGATGTTCCCCAAACTCATAGATGTTGTTCACGGTAATGCCGATCAGGATGATCTTTGACGGGAGGTGTTTTTCTCCGAGTTGTTTAGCCAAATGCAACGCTTCAGATAGCGAGACATCATGAGGATTACTGGAATGAACCGTGTGAAAATCGGAAAGCAAAAAGCGTTTCACTTCACCAGGTTTGCTATCGTTTTGTTTCACAGCATCGATCAGGATGACCTTCTCATACCCACGGATCATGTCCAGGAGGTTCATTCCACCTGTCGATGCGGTCTCTATCGTGACCATCGGATTGTTCATCCGCTGGCGAAGCGCATCGATAACATGCAGTCCGACGCCATCATCCTGCAGGATTGGGTTCCCAATACCAAGCACGATCGTTTTCATCTTCTGCTCCTAGGGTTGTGAAAATGTTCGATATAATTTCTTCTGATGATTGTAAATATTCACCGTCATCGGCAGTCCCCCGGGGAGGGTATGGGTCGCGCATCCGAAACAGGGGTCATACGCACGGAACGCCATCTCCACCTTGTTTAACAACCCGTCATTGACCTGCCCTTTTTTGATGACACCTTTGGCTGCATCCCGCACGGACATGGTGATTGCTCCTGCGTTGTTCGTGGTCGCAACAATCATGTTTGCCTTCACAATCAATCCATTCTTGTCAAGATGATAGTGATGAATCAGGGTGCCTCGTGCCGCCTCGACAACGCCAATCCCTTCCCCTGGTGTTCCCACGGGATTTCGAATATGAGTTGAGGTGATGTCTGCATCCTCGATGAGTTCTTTTGCCCGTTCGGTCGCATACAGGAGCTCGATGAGTCGCGCCCAATGGAACGCAAGGGTTGAGTTTACTGGTTTTCCGCCGAGGGTGTCGAACATGCGTTTGTATTCCTTCTCTGCTTGAGGAGTAGCCATTCCGTCGGAAGCATTCAACCGACCCAAGGGACCGACGCGATAGATCCCGCTTTTCTTCCCGTCTGAGAGTCCCTGCCATCCAATGGATTTCAGGTACGGGTATTTCATGTAGCTCCATTCTTCGACACGCTCAGCGATGTGTTTTGTATAGTCTTTTCCCTCAAATTTCTCTAATTGGTTTCCCTCTTGGTCCGTGACTCGGATGAGGCCGTCGTAAAAATTAACCTTATTGTGTTTGTCGACGAGACCCATATTATAGGTTTTTAGTATGTACGGATCTGAACGAATCATATCGACGTACGCTTTGTTCTTCAGAACGATATCATCAAACAGGTTCAAGGTGAATTTCGCAAACGTGTTACATGATGCGACCATGTCTTTGATTTCCTTGACTTCGTCTTTGGAGAGCCCTTTGGAGACTCCACCAGGCAGCCCGCAGACCGGATGGGTAGCTTTACCCCCGAGAATCGCGGTGATTCTCTGACCGTACGCCCGGTGTTTTATGACATCTTTGGCAACGTCAACACCAGTTTTTTCGATGACACCAAGGATGTTTCTCTTTGCGGCAGGGGCTTCTGGGCCAACTACGAAATCAGGACCGCCCAGGAAATAGAAATGAAGGATATGGTCATAAATGATATACCCGCAATACAATAGTTCTCTGAGTTTTTTCGCATTAGCTGGTGGATCGACATGAAATGCTGCATCTAACGCTTTGGTGGCAGCGAAATGATGGGCAACCGGGCAGACACCACAAATACGAGAGGTGATCTGTGGCATATCCTCAGCACGCCGGCCTTCTGAGAATTTTTCAAATCCTCTGAGTTCCGGGATCTGCAGGTACGCATTTTCGACATCACCCTGTTCATTTAGGAAGATGGTGATTTTTCCATGGCCTTCCAACCGGGTGATCGGGTCGATCGTTATGGTTTTCATTTCATCACCCGCCGGTTAATAAGCGATGCTGGTAACGTGTATTTGTAGAACGTGCCGACAACATCCCGTATCTCTTCGATGAGCCTGTCGACTTCTTCGTCGGTCATGCCTTGTTCGGTCTCCACACCAAGGATCGAGGCGAGTGCGGAGATCATGCTTGCTCCCTGGTCGAGTGCGTTTGGGAGGATCCCGCCACAACCGGTACACGGCATGTTTCCCTCCATGCATCTGCCGCGGCAACCAGAACGTGTCGCAGGCCCTAAACAGATCACGCTTTGTTCAAGGAAGCATTTCTCCTCGATTTTTTCCAGCTCGTAAATACGTTTGACGGTGTTAATCTTCTTCTCTGAGAGTTTAAACCGGCATTCGTCACAGACTGATTTGAGAGGTGCAAGAACGGAGCCTTTCGGTGGAAGTCTGTTTTCCACGATTGCATTAAAAGCATCTAGGATCAACCAGGGTGGTGGTGGACAGCCGGGGATGTAGTAGTCGACGTCAACAACCTGATGAAGAGGTTTCACACTGTCGTAAAACTCTGGGAGTGTAAGGTCCCCCTCGTGTACCTTTGTGGTAGTTTTCGGTACCACGTTTTCAGGGTTCTCAATCGAAGGATTCTCTTGATACACTGTTTTAAAGACCTCCTCTCGATTCGTCATGTTCGCGAGACCAGGGACCCCGCCGCTAACTGCGCAAGCCCCAAATGAGATGAGGATCTTTGATTTCTTGCGAAGAAGTTTTGCGAGATGCTCATGTTCTGAGGTGCGGATCCCACCGTTGAAAAAACATACATCAATGCTATGATCATCAAGAGCCTCCACATCTTTATATTTTGTATCAATAGCGACCGGCCAAAACACGATATCAGCAGCAGCGGTGATATCGAGGATTTTCTCATCAATATCGAGCATCCCGATTTCACAGCCGCCACAGCTGGCAGCCCAGTATAATGCGATTTGGAGTTTCTTGCTTGGTTCTTTTTTCTTATCGGTTGACATTCTCATCACCAAGATGATCGAGGTCTGAACGTGTCTTTCTACCCGAGGTCTACGCAGGTATTGTCGAAGAGATCCCCCACAAGAGAGGTAACTAGGTGGTTGATGTAAATACTGAACAGATATATGTGTTTAACTGTACAAATATACCAGTGGAAGAGAACCTTTTTACCTCTCCAGCGGTTCCCCTCTTGTTTAGTATGAAACAAGCAATCGTGTATCATGAGGATTATAACAAATACGACCTTGGCACGGACCATCCTCTTATTGGTGATAAACCAAGGAGCATCATGTCGTACCTGAAAGAAAAAAACTTGCTTTCTGATTTTCAGGTTTTTACCCCGAAAAAAGCGACAGAGGCAGATTTACTCAAAGTCCATGCTCCCACCTACGTGGAGCATATAAAAAAACTGAGTCAAACCGGTGGATGGCTCTCAGAGGATACGCCTGCTCCGAAAGGTATTTTTGAGGTTGCAAGCCTTGCGGCTGGTGGGAGCATGTGTGCCGGTGAAAAACTTTTTGAAGGATTTCAGGTCGCGGTCAACCCCTTGGGTGGTTTTCATCATGCAAGCAAAGGGCATTCCTCAGGGTTCTGTTTCTTCAACGATATCGCTGTCACCATCGAGTTCCTCCGACAGAACCATCATCTGAAGCGATTCATGATTATCGATGTGGATGTCCATCATGGGAACGGCACTCAAGATATCTATATCGATGATCGTACCGTGCTGAATCTGTCGTTTCATCAGGATGGACGGACGCTCTATCCTGGGACCGGGAGTGTGGAGACTCTTGGACGGGATGATGCTGCAGGTTATACGATTAACCTTCCACTTCCTCCAGGTACCGGTGGTACGAGTTATTTCAACGCATTTAAAGAAATTGTTCCCCCGGTCACCAGACAGTTCAAACCGGACATCATCCTCTATCAATCTGGTGTTGATACACATCATGCAGACCCGCTTGCGGATCTGAATCTCACCTATCAGACCTATTATTATCTGGCAAAACTGGTCGCAGAGCTTTCAAAAGAAACCTGTCAAAAGCTGCTTGTTTTGCTTGGTGGCGGATATAATAGTATTGCATGCATTAAATCATACTATAATGTTTTCTGTGGTCTTTTGGGAAAACAAGAGTATCTGGAAGAAGAGGACATCCCTGATTTCGATCCTGGGGCAGTCAAACAGGTTGTTTCCCAGTTGAAAGCGTCCCTGAGCGAGTATTGGATGCTGTAATCTTTCTCCTGGTAACCAAATCTTTATCTAGCGACCTCAGATACCGATTATTTGGTCTACAATGACCTTTGTAAAGAACAGATGAGATTTTCTTCTCATGAGGTGTTTTTCATGACTAAACAACAAACCATGATGGAAACAAAAAATAATAAGAAAAAAACAACTATGAAAAGTGTTGATGGAAATACCGCTGCTGCACATATCGCATATGCGTTTAGCGATGTCGCCGCTATCTACCCTATCACGCCGTCGTCTCCGATGGGTGAAGAAGTTGATGCGTGGGCTGCCCACGGACGGAAAAATATTTTTGACCAAGTTCTGAAGGTCTCAGAGATGCAATCTGAGGGTGGGGCTGCTGGTGCGGTGCATGGAGCTCTCTCCGCTGGTGCGTGTGCGACGACTTTTACCGCCTCGCAAGGGTTACTGCTTATGATCCCAAACATGTATAAGATTGCTGGGGAGTTGATGCCCTGTGTGTTCCATGTCACCGGTCGTGCTCTCGCTGGGCAGGCACTGTCGATTTTCGGTGATCATCAAGATGTCATGGCGACACGGGCAACCGGGTTTGCGATTCTTTCATCAAACTCGGTGCAAGAGGTCATGGACCTCGCTTTAGTTGCGCATCTCTCCACACTGCAAACAAGCGTCCCATTTCTCCATTTCTTCGATGGTTTCCGCACATCACATGAGATCCAGAAGATTGAGATGATTGACTACGAGGATATCAAAAGACTCGTCAACTGGGATGCCATCAAGAAGCACCGACAACGCGCATTGAACCCTGAGCATCCTCATCAGCGTGGCACTGCTCAGAACCCTGATATCTATTTCCAGGTGACTGAAGCAGCAAATAGCTTCTATCAGAAAATCCCTGAGATTGTTGAAGAGGAAATGAAAAAGATAGCCACCCTAACCGGTCGGGCTTATCATCTCTTTGATTATGTGGGAGCACCTGATGCAGATCGTGTCGTGATTATGATGGGGTCAGGTTGTGAGATCGTCGAAGAAACCGTCGGGTACCTCAATAACAAAGGTGAGAAGGTCGGATTAATCAAAGTCCGGTTATACCGCCCGTTCTCTGTTGACCATTTCATTAATGTGTTACCGAAGACCGTGAAGAAAATAGCGGTACTAGACCGAACAAAAGAAACCGCTGCGTTCGGAGAACCATTATACCTTGATATCTGTAGCGTACTTCATGACAGGAATCTCCATCCCTTGGTGGTTGGTGGCCGGTATGGGCTTGGCTCAAAGGATTTCACCCCAACCATGGCCAAAGCCGTGTTTGATAATCTGAAACTTCCCTCGCCGAAAAATCATTTCACTGTCGGGATCAATGATGATGTTACACACACGTCTCTTCCGTTAGGAGAACAAATTGATACCGCATCTGAAGGATTGATTCGCTGTAAATTCTGGGGTATCGGCGGGGATGGAACCGTTGGTGCGAATAAGGATGCAATCAAGATCATCGGGGATAACACCCCAATGTATGTCCAAGGGTATTTTGCGTACGATTCGAAGAAATCCGGAGGGGTGACCATGTCGCATCTTCGCTTTGGGAAAGCCCCGATTCACTCCTCGTATCTCATTGATAGAGCTGATTACATCGCATGTCATCAGCCATCCTATGTGGATAAGTACAATCTCTTGGAAGGAATACGCAATGGTGGTACGTTTGTTCTCAATTCACCTTGGAGTTTAGAAGAAATGGAGACCTGTATACCAAACTCTTTGAAAAAGACGATAGCGGAGAAACAGTTGAAGTTCTACACGATCGATGCAGTGAAGATTGCAGAGGAAATCGGTCTTGGCGGCCGTATCAACATGGTGATGCAAACCGTGTTTTTCAAGCTCTCCAATGTCCTGCCTATCGATGATGCGATACGCTACCTGAAAGACGCGATTGCGAAAACCTACGGGAAGAAGGGGCAAGAGGTCATTGAGATGAACTGGAAGGCAGTCGATGCATCCTTACAAGGGCTACAAGAGATACAGTATCCATCCTCATGGAGATCGGTGCAACCTGAAAAACCAGTGCAAAAAAATCAACCTGAGTTCATCACCAAGGTCATGTGCCCGATGCTTGCTCAACAGGGGGACAAACTCCCGGTAAGCGCGTTCACCCCGGCAGGGATTTTCCCGCCTGGGACGACAAAATACGAGAAACGCGGCGTTGCGATTAACGTCCCTGAATGGTTTATCGACAATTGTATCCAATGTAACCAATGCGCTATGGTCTGTCCACATGCTGCGATTCGACCAGTGCTATTGGCCCCTGAGGAGCTGCAGAAAGCACCGAAAGGATTTACCGCAAAGAAAGCAGTCGGAAAAGAAGCAGGAGATCTTTCATTCCGGATCCAGGTGTACACCGAGGATTGCATGGGATGCGGGAATTGTGCGGATGTATGCCCTGCGAAAGAGAAAGCCTTGATCATGAAACCGATAGCAACCCAAATGGGTACACAAATTCCGTATCAGCAGTACAGCGAAACAATACCGGTTCGGTCTGGTGGTTTTGATAAATATACCGTGAAAGGTTCACAGTTCCAACAACCTCTCCTTGAATTTTCAGGGGCATGTTCAGGCTGTGGGGAAACACCATATCTGAAGACTATCACTCAGCTATTTGGCGATCGGATGATTATCGCCAATGCGACCGGGTGTTCTTCGATCTGGGGTGGCTCAGCACCATCAGTGCCATTTACGACAAACAAAAAAGGATTTGGTCCCGCATGGGCAAACTCCCTATTTGAGGACAACGCCGAGTATGGGTTTGGGATGATGCTTGCGACGACACAACGTCGCGCGAAGCTTACAGATCTCATCACTCTGGCAAATCAGAATGCTCGAGAGGCATTGAAGGACGCTTTCACCGGGTGGCTGCAAAACGTGCAGGATGCAGAGAAATCCATGCAGTACGGTGATACGATTAAATCATTGCTTGAAAAAGATCATCGTGATGAGTTGCTTAGTCAAATCTGGGACTCATGTGATATGCTGACGAAGAAATCCATCTGGTCCGTTGGTGGGGACGGCTGGGCGTATGATATCGGGTATGGTGGTCTTGACCATGTGATCGCGATGAAAGAGGACATCAACATCTTAGTGCTCGATACAGAGTTGTATTCGAATACTGGCGGTCAGTCGTCTAAGGCGACACCGGTTGGATCGATTGCGAAGTTCGCTGAATCTGGGAAGAAGACTAAGAAAAAGGATCTTGGTCTTATCGCAATGAGTTACGGGTACGTTTATGTTGCCTCTGTAGCAATGGGTGCGAATAAAAATCAGTTTATAAAAGCAGTTAGAGAAGCAGAATCGTACCCTGGTCCTTCCTTAATCATCGCGTATGCGCCCTGTATTAACCATGGGATTAAGGCAGGAATGGGGAAGACCCAGGAAGAAGAGAAACGTGCCGTGGAATCTGGGTATTGGCCGTTATACCGGTACGATCCTCGTCTTGCAGGAGAAGGGAAGAATCCATTCCAGCTTGATTATCAACCACCGAATGGCACGATTCATGATTTCCTCATGGGTGAAGTGAGATATGCTGCCTTGGTGAAAACATTCCCTGATGAAGCTGCAAAATTACATAAACAGCTTGAGGAAGGCACCGTAAGCCGTTATAAAGCATATAAAAACATGGCCGAACAGAAGGCATAGAAAAAAGGAATTTTTTTCTTTTTTCTTATTTTTTTTTAATAAAAAAAATTAAAAGTGACGATAGCTATATATAATCGTCTCTGGTTTCGAGGCTACTGTGCCCTACAAGGTTTTATATGGAGGGAAGCACGATGAATGGTCCGAAACTTGATAAAATATTTAAACCAAAAAGTATCGCGATAATCGGTGCAAGTGATACCATTGGAACCGCTGGATATCGAATTTTTAGAAATCTGATTGGCGTTGGGTATGAAGGCGTTGTGTACCCCGTGAATATAAAACGAGAAAGTATACAAGGAGTACAAGCGTATCCAACGATCAACGAGGTCCCAAAAGTTGTTGACCTTGCTATTATTGTCACGCCAGCACCCGTTGTCTGTGATATCGTTGAACAGTGTGGGATTCGAGGTATTAAAGGTATTCTGATTATTTCTGCTGGGTTTAAAGAAATCGGACCTGAGGGGGTTGCTCGAGAACAACAACTCCTTGAACTAAAGAAAAAATATGATTTGATTATCGTCGGACCAAATTGTGTCGGTTTCATCATGCCGTACCTGAATTTAAATGCGACATTCGCAGGTTCCATGCC
>JAFNFT010000037.1:50393-62011 GCA_017885605.1 Methanobacteriota archaeon
TCTATGCTTGATGTTGATTTTGGTGATCTTATTGATTATTTTGGTATGGACATTCACACCAGAAGTATTGTCCTCTATATCGAATCAATCACTGATGCACGGAAGTTCATGAGCGCGACAAAGGCGTTCGCACGTGCAAAACCAATCATCGTGATTAAATCCGGACGGTACAAAGAAGGGGCAAAGGCAGCTTCGTCCCATACCGGTGCGTTGGCTGGTGAGGACGTTATTTATGAGGCTGCATTCCGAAGGTCTGGTGTCGTCCGTGTCATGGATATCATGGATTTGTTCAACTGCTCATCGATTCTAGCAAAACAACCTCGTCCCATGGGGCCAAATATCGCAATCGTGACCAATGCAGGAGGACCTGGTGTTCTTGCGACAGATTCCATCATCGAAAAAGGTGGTAAACTTGCGACACTTTCTCCTGAGACAATCGAGAAACTCAATAAAGTGTTACCGACTCATTGGAGTCACGCGAACCCCGTTGATATCATCGGAGATGGTGACGAAGATCGCTATCAGAAAGCAATTGAGATTTGTCTTGAAGATAAAAACATCGATGGTCTATTAATTCTCTGTGTTCCCCAAGTCATGGCAGATCCGACGAAACTCGCAGATCGGCTTATCGATATCGCAAGAAAATCAACCAAACCTATTCTTACGTCACTGATTGGTGAAGCAACGGTGAATCACGCACGAGACATCCTTAATAATAACAACATCCCAACCTATGAATCACCTGATGAAGCTGTTGAATCCTACATGTATTTGTATCATTATGAACGACACTTAGCCCAACTCTATGATACTCCTGTCGAACTCAACATCCAAACCCCGGCTCACACAGATATTATAAAGAAAATCCTTGATATTGCAGCGAAAGAGAAAAGGACCCTACTTAATGAGAGTGAAGCAAAAACATTTCTCGAACTCTATGGAATTAAAACAACAACACCAATCATTGCAGAAAACGAAGACAAAGCGGTGAAAGCCGCAGAGAAAATCGGATATCCTATCGTAATGAAGATATTATCTCCACAAATTACCCATAAAAGCGATGTCGGCGGTGTCGTTCTTGATTTACGTTGTGGAGACGATGTGAAGACAACATTCCGAGCGATGACGAAACAGGCGAAAGAAAAAGTTCCGAATGCAACGATTCTTGGAGTAACGATTCAGAAACAGGTGAAAAGCTACGGGTATGAACTGATCCTCGGGTCAAAGAAAGATCCTGTCTTTGGTTCGGTGATTCTCTTTGGATTAGGTGGTATCTTTACGGAGTTATTTAAGGATCGGGCGATAGGGTTCCCCCCCTTAAACCAGACCTTGGCGCAACGTATCATAGAAAAAACCAAAGCGTCTGACCTCTTGAAAGGATTCAGAAACATCCCTCCTGTCGATATGACAATAGTCGAAGAAACTATGATTAAGTTTTCACAGATGCTTATCGATCATCCTGAGATTAAAGAAGTCGATATCAACCCTTTGATTCCCCGGGGAAATGATCTTATTGCAGTGGATGCACGAATTATTCTTGATCCTGAGCCTGAGAAACATCCACATCTTATTATTACACCCTATCCAACCAAATATATGAAACCTATCACATTAAAAGATGGACAGAAGGTTCTCCTCCGGCCGATAAAACCAGAGGATGAAAACATGTGGCTGGAGATGTTTAAAACATTCTCTGAGGAGACTGTTCGGTTCCGCTTCTTCAGAATCATCAAAGACACACCCCATGAGGTTCGTACGAGATACTGTAACATTGATTACGATAGAGAAATGGGGATTGTCGCAGAAATTGAAAAAGACGGCAAAAAGCAACTCCTTGGTGTTGCTCGACTTATACAAGAGCCTGCAAGACCGGATGAAGCCGAGTTCGCCATCGTTGTTACTGATGAGTGCCAGCGGCAGGGGCTTGGTTCTGAATTCCTCGATTTCCTGATTAAATTTGCAGAGGATAAGAAATTATCAAAGATCAACGGTGTGGTCCTGAAAGATAACTACCCGATGATCGCATTATGCCGAGAGAAAGGCTTCCGGTTCTCTGAAGGTGACCCTGGTGAATACAAGGTAGAATATGATCTTCTCCTTGATGAAGAGCTTTCTGATGGGACCCTTGAGAGTGGGAAAAAGATCAGCGATTCCAATGAGAAAAATGCTGGAAAAACAACAAAAAAAAACCCTAAGAAATCGGTTCGTATAGAAAAATCATAGGTAGGGAATCGTTTTATTCCCCGTCTACGATGTTAACCCAGACGATAGGGATGTCGTTTGGGATGTTTTTCTTATTTTTTGTTTTTTTCTCCATGGTCTTACACCTCTCGGAGTCGTAAGGCAAGGACGCGTGCGCGGTTTGCGACGACAAAGGATTTGGCGATGAATTCCACTTCGCTTGCTTCCTCGGGGCTTGAGACTTGACCAACAATCATCATTTTTTATCACTCCTCACCTTCTATTGTATGGGTTTTCTTTAAAGCGTCTTGTTGTACACTCGGTACCCTGGTCCTGTACGGTTCTTACCTAAAGAGAGAAGAAACGATTTTGCCATGGTTTTTGAAAGTCAGAATGATGTTCCGAAGAAGATGAAAATTTATTCTCAGCAAAAAATTTATATCAAAATTTGTATATATCTAGGGATAATACCCAACGATGGAGTTATTAATGAAACCTATCGTACTTACAACAACCCTACTTGTAGGACTTCTCCTATTGCTTGCTGGTTCGAGTACGGGAAATACGGCTGTACCTCTCGTTATTGGTCCCTATACCCAGCTATCACAGTTCAACTCGATTATCGTGTCATGGACGACTGTCACACCGACCAGGCAAAACGAGGTCCATTGGGGTGGAAATCCCGCGCTTGGAAATATCACCGTGGAAAAGAGTATTTTTCCAAAGACATTGCATAGCGTGAAAATCGAGGGATTGACCGCTGGTCTGATGTATTATTATACTGTTATCTCTGATGAGATTGAAAGCCCGCAATACCACTTTTGGACTGCTTGTGATCAAAATGATACGATTCGATGTGTCGTCTATGGTGACACGAGGGGCGGCTGGGATAACTGGCAGGCAACATCCCTGGTATCCCGAGCGATTGAACGCGAAAATCCTCCGTTGGTTCTCAGCACCGGAGATCTTGTTGATAATGGGAAAAATCCAGATGATTGGGTTGATTTTTTCGCTGCGTCACCATTTGTCCATAACAGCACGTTCTATCCAGTCCTTGGCAATCATGAGAATTACAGCCATCTCTATTTTTCCTTCTTCTCCCTTCCGTCCAATGAACGATGGTATTCATTCGACAATGGACCGGTGCATTTCATAGGTCTTGATTCAAACCCGCGCAATGCCTTTCGGTTCCTGCAATACCTCTGGCTTGTTCATGATTTACGGACACAGAGTCAACCATTCACTGTTGTCTTTTTCCATCACCCATTATACAGCTCAGGGGAAGAACATGGAAATACAACACTTTTACGGAAGATATGGGCACCGGTATTTGAACGGTCTCATGTCGATATCGTGTTCAACGGCCATGATCATGATTATGAGCATTGTTACGTCAATGGCATCACCTATATCGTCACAGGTGGCGGGGGTGCTCCTATCTATGATGTTGGGCATAGTCCCTGGACAATCTATTCAGAAAAAACCTTTCATTATTGTCTTCTTACCGTGAATTCATCTACGTTAACATTTGAGGCAAAAAAACCAGATGGACTTGTTTTTGATTCTTTTATTCTGACCAAATAAAAACACTCTTGTTCTGTGAGTCCTGGTGGATTCTTCTTACGATATCGTTTTATAACCTTGTTTTGGTTTATCGATGCTCATGAATAAGAATATCCTTATTGGACTGCTTCTCGTTCTTGTGTCATTGGTCTGGGCTGGATCGTTTATTGTCGTTGATGTGGTGACCAAGGAGATGGATCCGATTGATCTGGGTTTTCTGCGGTTTCTTGTGGCGACACCATTGATGATTCTGCTTGTCGTTTTACAGAGAAAACCGTTAACCCTCCCCAAAAAAGAGCTTCCCTGGTTGATTGTTCTTGGGTTGACCGGAGTGACGTTGCTATATCTTTTCCAGTTCCTTGGCATTCATTATACGAACGCTCCCACAGCATCGGTGCTGATTAACACGAATGTGATTTTCATCGCCATCCTTTCTGGTGTCTTCTTGCATGAGACATTGACACGAAAAAGGATCGCTGGTATTGTCCTGTCGTTCCTAGGGGTTTTTGTCATCATGTTTTCCGACCTTTCAAAACAGGAGATGACCTTTGATAACCTTTTTTTCATCGGTGTGATTCTTATGCTGCTATCTGCAGTCTGCTGGGCTCTATATTCTCTTGTGGGGAAACGACTGTTACGGACGTATGATGAGTTTGTGATTACCACCTATGCGTTTGGTCTTGGGACATTGTTCTATCTCCCCTTTGTTTTCTTGCATCTTGGTCCCATGCTTCAGCAGACGTCCTTGAATGGTTGGCTTGCGGTCCTGTATCTGGCGTTGACGTGCTCATTGTTTGGGTATCTGGGATGGTATTATGGGTTAAAGCATATTGACGCGAGTAAAGCAGCGGTTTTTTTGAATTTCATCCCCCTCTTTACGATTCTGATGTCATTTTTCCTTGGGACGACTCTCACCTGGTTTTTCCTTCTGGGCGCAGGCTTAATAATCTATGGTGTATATCTCACCCAAAGAACCTAACCGGAATGGATTCAAGATCATGTTTTGCGTCGAGTGCGGAAAAGACGAACCAATCTTTCGAAACGGTGTCTGCCTGAACTGCTATCTGAAGCACACGCAGTTTTCCAAAGGACCGACCATCATGGATATTACGTTTTGCCCTCGTTGTTCTTCCTATAAACACAAGAACACCTGGGCGCAGGAGCCCTTTGATGACATCCTGAAACAGCACATAAAAGATGCGTTTACGATCAGCTATGAACTGAAAAACGTTGCCATACAAACCCAGTGTAACGAACAGGATCGCATCCTCCAATGTATGGTGACCATCTCTGGTTTTTTAGAAGGCCAACAGATCACAGAGCAGCATCCGCTGACCGTACGAATCCGACGGAGTACCTGTGATGTCTGCTCTCGAGAAGCGGGGGGGTACTACGAGGCGATCATCCAGATACGGGCGGAGAAACGCACATTTCCTAAGGATGAGTTGAAGATTCTTCGTTCTACAGTGGAATCCTTGGTTGGGCAGTTACAAAAGAGCGGGAAACGAGGATTATTTATCACTGACTTTGATGAAACACGGAAAGGTCTTGATTTCTTCCTTAGTGAGAAAGCAACTGCGTTCTCCATAGCGAAAAAAATCCAGGAGCAGTTCGGCGGTGAGTTTAAACAATCCGCAGCCACCGCAGGGATGAAAGACAGCAAACAGATGTACCGGATGACCTATCTCGTCCGGATACCAGCATACCGCAAGGGTGATTTTTTCTCATTTGACAACTCATTTTTCATGATAGTATCGCTTCATGAAAACAAGGTGCGCGCTATTGAACTATCTAGCTTGGTTGAGACGGTGATTGATGGAAAAGACATTCAACCTTCGAAAATATTTGGTGGCATGGAACTCGTTAGAGAAATGATCGTGGTGAGTCAGTCAAAAAAGGAGATTCAACTGATGAATCCAAGAACCTATTCGACGGTTGAGATTCAGAAACCTAAGATGGTTTCGATTGATACCTCGATGGTGAACACCGTGAAGTTGGACGGTTATCTTTTTTTAGTCCCTGGATAAGTACGTTTTTTTCAGCTTTTTTTGCGTTTCTGTAAAAAATACTTTCTTGTCAAGGACGAGTAAGTACTCGTCAAGATATCTCTTGTTATATTCAAACCATTGTGGAAGCAGTGCGATTTTGCGAAAACTAAGGGATTCGTAGAGCTGACAAGCCTTGGTATTTGCTGAGACGACATGGAGGTAAATGTTTTTTGGATGCCATTTCTTCTCCGAACGTTGGATCAGCTCGTTCAGCAGGATATAACCTACGCCTTTACCTCTCCATTTTTTCGCTATGGCGATCCCAAGGTTGACGTTTCCATGGTTCCGACCAAAACCAGGTTTTGCAAAACAATTCCCGATCAGACGACCATCAACGAGTGCCTTGAGGTAGATTTGCTTTCCTTTTCTTTGTTCTGTGACCTGGGTTTTAAGCCACTGTTTTTCTTCCTTCAGCGTTATTGGTTTGTCCACAAGAAGATAGGTTCCTTCTCTGGTGAGTGTGTTGATAAAGCGTTGGAACTCCCTGAAGTCCTCTGTACCATTCACTGGTTCAATACAAACGATGGTTCCATCTTTTAAAAGGATATGCTTTTTCATTGGTCCTCTTGCTTCATTTCATATGTTGATTCTCTTGAGTTATTCTTCGATTTCTTTTTTTCTTACCCTGGTAGCCCTGTGTCGTATCGGTGTTGGTTTTAATAGAATTATTCCTCTTTTCCATCAGAATGGTTTTATGGGAGATACCCTTGTGGTGTGTGTATGCGGATCGCAAGCAAATTTGCGTATGATGGGAAAACCTTTTCTGGGTATGCTCGGCAGCCTGGTCAGCGGACCATTGAGCAAGNNTAGATATGCTCATCGAACAAAAGATTATTCATGATGCACGGACATCGAATTTTCGTACCGCGAGTCGTACGGACCGAGGTGTGTCTGCGTTGGGGAATGTCTGTGCGTTTGATACAACTGTTTCTCCAGATGAGATTCTCATATTACTTGCAAAAGATGCTTCAGAACTGTTTCTCTATGGAACTCAGGAGGTAGAACCAGGTTTTTATCCTCGTCATGCGAAAAGAAGAGAGTATCGGTACTATCTTCGAAACCAGGGTCTTGATGTAGGTTTGGTACTGTCTGCTGCGGTGTTGTTTACCGGGGAGCATAACTTTCAGAATTTCGCGCGTGTTGAACCGTTGAAAAACCCGGTTCGAGTGATAGATAACATTGTCGTAAGTGAAAAACAGGATTATTTTGTCCTTGACTTTTTTGCACAGACGTTTTTGTGGAATCAGATCCGGCGGATTGTCTCAGCGGTGAAAAAGGTTGGGGGCGGAACTCTTTCTTTGGACGTGGTCAGACAGGCGTTAGATCATCCCGAAAAAAAGGTCGATTTTCAGATAGTAACCTCTGAACCGTTATTTCTGAAAGACGTGGTATACGATTTTTCTTTTGACTATGTGAAGGATTATAAGAAGCAGCTTCTCAGGTTTGAAAAGAATATTGTGTCTTCTCTCTGATGATGCCTTATTCATTAGTCGCTGTTACACCGCGATCTCAAGTGCTTTGACCTGTTGTGCGGCGAGCACTTCGTTCATTTTCAGATATGTCAGGTCCATGTTTTTTTTCTTCGTCCAGGTGTCTTCCAATGGTGTGAGTGTTGGTACATTATTGACCATTCCAGCCATCTTATCAGTCTGGCTGTTCAGCACCGCAAGGACTGATTCATAGCCAAGTCTGCTTGCAAGCACTCGGTCGGACGCGGAAGGGTCTCCACCCCGCTGCACATGACCAAGCACACTGACTTTGATATCCCAGTTGATGACCTTTTCAATGGCTGCTTTTATCTCAGCTGCTCCGCCGGTTGTTTCTCCTTCGGCAATCACGAGGATGCTGCTTTGTTTCCCTGCTTTATGTTGGGCCTCTAGCTCTGCGACAAGTTGTGGTATTTGCTTGGGTGACTCTGGGATGAGGATATCCTCTGCACCCCCACCAATACCGGTGTAGAGTGCAATGTAGCCTGAGGTTCGCCCCATGACTTCAATGATGAAGAGTCGTGAGTGCGATGATGCGGTGTCTCGTATCTTATCAATGGCTTCTAGTGCGGTGTTGACCGCAGTGTCAAAGCCTATGGTATAATCAGTCCCAAACAGATCGTTGTCGATCGTTCCAGGGACACCGATGCCTTGAATGGGAAATTCTTGGATAAGTTGATGCAATCCACGAAACGAACCGTCCCCGCCGATGACCACGATGCTATCAATGCCGAAACGTTTCAGGGATTTGAATGCTTTTTCCCGTCCTTCTTTGGTGAGAAACTCACTACTTCGGGCGGTCTGCAGGACGGTTCCGCCATCCTTGATGATGTTGCTAACAAAATACCGGTTGACTTGTTCAATGTCTCCCTCGATCATCCCTTGGTACCCGCGTTTGATCCCAAACATGGTGTTTCCATGATAAATCCCGGTGCGTACGACCGCACGAATCGCGGCATTCATCCCTGGAGCGTCACCACCGCTTGAGAGCACCCCGATGTATTTTCCTTGACCCATCATCTACCACCTAGTGTTATACTGAAATCGTTTTCAGCATTTTAAACATTCCGCGGAAAAAGGATTTTGTATCTTTGGATTGTTTTGCTGTTCTTTTCTCTGATTGTTTTCAACCTAAATATTTATTATGAATTATTAATGGTCTATCGTGGATTATATAAAATGAGGAGTTAACAGAGTTATTCAAGTTTTAGTCTAAAAGGAATACTCTATATATTTATGTTTTTAACGAGGCATATATAAAAAAACATACTCTGCCCGTAGATAACTCATGTTTTTGTGCGAACCAATGATAAAAAAGAGATGGAGAATGTGATTCCTTTTTTCATTCTGTTATACGACCGAGCGCCAGATGTGAGTCGAAAACGTTGTCGGATCAATTAGTTGATGAAAACCTTTACTGATTTTCTTTATTCCTTCATCGTTGAATATCCGAGCTGAGATAGTCTCCTTGGCTGCCAAATCCTCAAAATCCCATATCTCAATGTACAGATTCGATTTGCCTCCGTTTTCCTGCTGAAACAGTCTCCAAGATAATAAACCCTCAAAAAGCTCTGGATGTTCCTCTTTGTACTTCAGAAACTCGTGAAGAGCTGGGTTGAACTCATCACGTTTTTCAGATTTGACCACGTATGTTTCTATGTTGATAACTGTCATCTATTTCCACCTTCAATTTATAGCAATTATTTCCTTAAAAACGTATCCTTAGAAACAAAGAAAAATTAGCATGGTTTCTTTATTGTTTTTCCTTTTTTCTTTTTTTTGTGCTTCAGTTGGAGTTGTAAATTCAACCTGTTCATTTCTTTCCAATTCAATAAATTTATTAATTCAATTATGGATGTGATGGAGCTATGGTAAAATATTATGGCATCGGTAATGACGAGAAATGATGTACTCTACATCAGTTAATTGGAGATGTAATACAAGAGGAAAAATGATAAAAAAGAAATATCACAGTCTGATAATAATTCTGGCTTTTGTTATATGCTATATAGTCACTATTAGGGTTTTACTGGCTTCAGATTGGCCTAAATTTGTTGGGGCTATGCTGGTTTTTATTATTCCAGTAGCAGGAAAGGAAGCGATAATTCCCTTGTCTATCTATCTTGGAATTAATGTCCCTATTGTGTTTACGACTATTATTTTAATAGATGTTATTACAGGTCTGATAGTGGTCTACAATTGGTGGGTTGTAGATTGGCTAATACAAAAAAGTTCTTTTGCAAATAAATACTACATAAAAGTTCAAAACAGGGCAGAAAAGCTTAGTAGCAAAAAGAGGTTTGTCTTGTATGGAATATTGCTGTTAATTATGATGATTCCCATATATGGTGGTGGTGCTGGTACTGTAGCAGCCATAGGGAAAATCCTCAATTTAAGCAATAAAAAAACAATTTCTATTATATTCATAGGCACTTTTACGGCTATGATTATAATAACCACAGTTACTTTAGGAATTATTTCATTGATTTGAGGTAAAATGGACGCCTGTGAAAACAATATTAAGCTTCACCATATCAGGACGTTGCCCTTTTTGTAAAAAGAATGGAATTTCATAACCTTTCTTTAAAAACATATCCTCAGAAATTTATGTTTTTCTCCATGTTAGTGATATTCGCCAACATATAATATAATGAAGTAAGGTCTTAGGAATATATTTTTTTTGAGTTTTTTGTATTTTCTGAATACTCTATATACTAAGGAACACCACGTCCCTCTTATTGTTCTCCATCAAAAATTCTTGAACTACCCATCATGGTTTCAACTCCATCTCCTTAGCTTTATTGAAGAAGTAATGAGCATCTTCATTTGCAAGTTTCTTAGTTTCTGAGTCCGTGGTCACGTTAGCGAGTTCTTGAGCAAAACGACCCGCCTGTATTAATTTCTCGTGACGAGAAAGACCAGGAGCTGTCGCAGAGTATAGATGTTTCCTTCGTATTGCCGCTGAGTCATGTTTACTCCAACCAGTATGAGTTTTGAATGTAGCCCATTGTTTTGAGGGTGGAGTTTTACCAGGTGCTCCTTTATCTTTTGTTAAATAGTCAGTTGGAGGAACATATGTTCCATCTTTTCGTGTGAAGCCTTTACGATGAACATGTATTTGGCCTTTCATTTTTTCACTCTTACTAGTAGTTCATAACCTCTTTTTCTTTAAAAAACCAATCATTGCTGAATGAGTGAAGCAGTTAGTATAAAAAGATATTGAAAAACAATGGGATGTTTATTCATTTTTTTCGCTCTATGCTATAAACATATCCACAATTTTCACATTTTAAACCTACATCAGAAACCATAATAAATGTATCACCACCACACTTTGGATATATCATTCTTTTTCCTACCTCAAACTATTAAGAAATGGTTATTTATTTTTCATTTTTTTTCGGCTTTGTCTCATTGTTTTTCGACTTTATCTCGTTGATATTTTTCCACGCTTTTTTGACACGTTGTCCAAAAGTTGTCATTCCTTCACCCCGCACTTATAATTTCATGAACATTAATCGCTTTATAAAATCAATCATTACACCTCATGTATCGGAGAAGCATTGACGCGGTTTTAAGACTCATGTTTTTTGTGCGAATCAAATAATAAAAAAGGAAAAAAATTACTTGCCATCATCCCATTCATAGGGCTTCTCGCGATATTTATCAGATACTTCTTTAATCCGCAAGAGTTTCCCTTTCTTCGAGATTTTTACCACTTCAACCATTATCTCACGTGTTCCTGGATGAGACCACGTCCACAGGGCTGCCAGAACAGCTCAATTCTGCTGAAACGCTCTCTAACTACTATGAGGGTTGTCTTATTAGTATATAAAATTTCATTGACACCTCGTATCGATTTTACACTTCAGTGTCCTTTTGCTCAACACGCGCCGAGTATGAAAACACACTTTCGGTTTGCTCCTCATTCAAAAAGGAAGCATTGACACGGTTGGGTGACCCCCGAAAATATATAAACATATCTACAGTTGAGGTCGTTTTAGCCTTTTCCTGAACCCTTACAAACGCTACAGGGTTTTTCATCCGTGCCTGGTTCACGTCCAGTTCCTTTACAATGATCACATATGGCCTTAGTGCTTTCTCGTAAAGTTTTTATATGTTCTTTCACTCGAACACGTTTAACAACCATAGTTTTTTCCTCCTATGTATATTTTATATCTATTCTTTCTTTAAAAACATATCCTCAGAAATTTATGTTTTTCTCCAGTTAGGTATATGCTCCAAAGTGCTTGATTAAGAACGAACAAAATAAATAGTTTATAAGCAAAAAATAATAAACCATGATATACCAAAATTTATTATGAATGAACTGTTCATG
>JAFNFT010000038.1 GCA_017885605.1 Methanobacteriota archaeon
GTGACGTTGACTGCTTCGGTGAATCCTGGGTATGTGTTTGATCAATGGAGTGGTGATGCTTCTGGGACGAATCCTGTGACTACGGTGACGATGGATGAGAATAGGTCAGTGGATGCTCAATTTTCACTGGAAGATGGTTTTACACTAACTCTTACTACCAGTGGTACTGGGAGTGGTTCTATAAAGGCGAACCTGAGTGGACCGTATAACTATGGGACTGTTGTTATGATTTGGGCGAATGCGAGTATTGGGAGTACTTTTACTGGTTTTAGTGGTGATCTGTCTGGTACGATTTCGCCGCAGACTCTTGTTATGAATGAGAATAAATCAATTACTGCAACCTTCAAAAAAAGTGGAGGAGGTGGTGGTGAAGAACCTCCTCAAGAGCCAGAGAATATTAAACCAATCGCAGATGCATCTGCTGGGGAACCCTACCAAGGATTAATTAATTCAATAATTCGTTTTGATGGATCGCGGAGTTATGATCGTGATGGGAATATCACCAGCTGGTTGTGGGATTTCGGTGATAATACCATTGCAAATGGAGTGAGCGTGTATCATTCTTTTTTAGAAGCAGGAACATATGCAGTCACCCTTACTGTCACTGATAATCAGACAGCAACAGACACTGATACGACAACCTGTGTTATAAGACAATCTAATCGACCCCCGACAAAGCCAACGATCGAAGGGCCTATCAGCGGTACGAAGAATACTGTATATACCTATAATGCTTCAGCGATAGATCCCGATAATGATCCATTGCAATATACGTTCGAGTGGGGCGGTTCGATATCTCAATCAAGTGGTTTTTTACCGAACGGTATGAATTATTCAGTAAATCACAACTGGACAACTGCAGGACGCTATAATCTCACGGTGACGGTAACCGATAACCAAAACAATTCTACTTCAATGATCACCATTTATATCGATGCGATACAAACCAGAGGCGCGGGATATCTTCTTGATAACGATGGTGATGGCATCTACGATGCGTTTTATTCAGATGAGACACACCAAACAGTGCTGATTCAGAGAAAAGGAGATAGTTATCTCATCGATAAAGATGGGGATGGAAATTGGGAATATGTGTATAATGCAACATATGGACTAACCTCATATCAAGAACCACGTAAAACACCTGGTTTTGAACTTGTCTTTACCTTTGGCGCAATTGCTGCAGTACTCCTCATTTCACGAAAAAGAAAAACATTATAAACGATGACCACGGATACCGGTTTGGGTGTGAGGTTGAACGAGAACGGAAAACTTGTTGAGCGCATAACACTAAAAATCAAAATGTTCGATACTGGCAAATGGGAATGGACCGTCCGCCAACGATTCATCAAAGAACCACGCGTCAAACTCCATGACATGTTAACCATATTAGATGAGGTCAAAGCAGAACTCATCGCCAGCGAAGAACAAGAAACAGAACAGGGTATGGCACAAGAAGAAACGATTCCAGCAGCACAATCAGACACACCAAAGACATCATAGTATCCTATCCCTACATCTTTTTTCTATCAATTCCTATCATCATTCAAGAGGACCCAAGTGACAAGTATGCTTTATTATATTCATGGGTATCAATCAAGCCCTACCGGGGAAAAAGCAATATTGCTCAAAGAAGAATTACAAGTAATACCAATAACATACCAAGAGAGTCCCCCTCAGGACCTCGTTATTTCAAAATGTCTGAGCCGTATCTCAGAAACAATAGCACACGATCAGCAGGTGATACTCATAGGATCTTCTCTTGGAGGATTCCTTGCTGCGTCCAGTGCACTGACCCACCCAACTGTCAAACAACTCATCCTTCTCAACCCAGCGATCATCCCGCCAGAACAGGATCTGACCACCATCAAAGATATGCCCTTGAGAATCCTACAGGACATGCGAGACCCACGGCTCTTCCAGGAAAAGATCCCTGCAGCAATAACGATCCTTCGAGGGACCCTTGATGATGTCGTCCCAGACGAATGGATCCTTCGTTTCGCACAGGCACAGGACGCGACCATCCAGCTGTACACCGATGATCATCGTTTCTCAAAAAACCTCCATAGACTCCCAGACATCATCTCTGAGCTGATATAACAATAACCAATTATGACCCGTGCGTCAGCATCCAGAACCGATCACCGACATACTGCACGGTTTTCACTGCTTTACCTGGTTTTTTCGTCTTCATCTCCTCCCCGCTCATCATAGCGATCCCGGTCGCTAACGGCTTGCGATGTTTCTCATCACAGATCCAGACAACATCATCCTTCTGAATCAACAGATCCACCTCAGTGATCCCTGGAGCCATGACATCAGCTCCTTTCGTGATAAAAACAACAGCGCCCATATCGATGACCACGTATTTTGCCTTCGGCTGATGCTTCATCAACCCCTGCAGTGTAAAAACAAACTTGTTATTGTACATTATAAAATCAATGCTATCATCCACCAGCAGGACCGTAAATTCCTCAACAGATCCGATATCTACCGCTACCTTTCCATTCAGAAGATCAGTACCAAACCGGGTCTGTAGATCAGCGGCCAGCTCCTTTACATCCCGTTCTTTCAGACGATGTCGATTCTTTATCTTCACAGCCATGCAGAAGATATTCCAACGAATGTTTTAATAGTTATCCTGGAGGAGAAAGGCCCAAACTGTTATAAATGCTATCTCCATTTCGTGTCTCCTAGGTAACAGTTATGGAAAAACCATTAAAACTCCTACATGCCAGCCTGAACAGCAGAGTCATCGTCGAGCTGCGGGGCGGTGTCGAATATCAAGGGATCCTGGACGGCTATGATGTTCCTCATATGAACCTTGTCTTGAAAACCGCTGACGAGATCGTCCATTCTGAGAAGAAAACAAAACATGACAAAGTCATCGTCAGAGGAGACAATATCATTTATATATCACCTTAGAATAGGGGGTATCTACTATGACGAAAGGGACCACGTGCAGAGCTGGTAATAAAACCACCCATATCGCATGTCGGCGATGTGGCAGACATTCATTCCATGCGCAGAAAAGACGATGTGCGTTCTGTGGCTTTGGGGAAACCAGTAAGATGCGACATTACAATTGGGTTCGAGAAAAGAAATAATCAGTTCACATCTTTTTTTTCTTCAGTGGTAGTTGCGATTGTTTTTCTATATTTCTCTATAGACNNATGATGACCGAGACCACGATGTTGAAGGGAAAAAGGAGACTTCGATAGGCTTCCAAGGGAAGTAACGTGTCCAAAAACAGGACACCGACAAGAAAAAGGCTTTTGAGGGCTTCCTGATAGAGTGGTCGAACCAGACTGTTCTGGATGTTTTCCTTTTTTTTCTTGAGAAGATAGTTTGCCAGGTTCTCTGTTTTTTCCACATGAATGTCCAGTCGACTCTTTCGTGATGCCATTGGGAACAATCCATCAAATCATTGCATTGTTTAAAACTATCGTGATGAGAATCAATACAGGTAGCAGGCGACAAAATGATCTTTATGAAACTCTTTTAGCTCTGGCTCTGCCTCTGAGCATTTCGGCATGGCTTGGGGGCATCGTGGGTGGAACCGACACCCGGATGGTGGTGAGATCAGACTGGGGACCTCCCCTTTCAGATGGATATGTTTTTTCTTCGTCCGCGGATCTGTTGTAGGTATTGCAGCAAGGAGTGCTTTTGTATAGGGATGGAGCTGCTCCCAGAAGAGATCCTTTGTAGGTGCGTATTCCACGATTTTCCCTGCGTACATCACTGCGACGCGATCACTGATATATTTAATTACACTAAGATCATGAGTGATAAACAAATAGGTTAGCTGGAATTGTTCTTGCAGATCTTTAAAAAGATTGAGTATTTGAGCTTGCACAGAGACATCCAGTGATGAGGTCGGCTCATCAAGTACAATAAAATCAGGGTTTAATGCAAGGGCTCGTGCGACTCCAATCCGTTGTTTCTGCCCGCCGCTGAACTCATGAGGGTATCGGTACATATGCTGTACGTCAAGCCCAACGGTATTTAATAATTCAAGGACTTTTGTGTTCAATGCTTCTCCTTTGAACCTTTTGTTGATTTTTAATGGCTCCCCGATGATGTTCTTCACTGTCATCCGAGGGTTTAATGAAGAGGAGGGGTCCTGGAATACCATCTGCATATGAGGTCGTAATCTTCGGAGTTCTGATTTGTTGA
Source organism: Methanobacteriota archaeon (assembly GCA_017885605.1). Taxonomy (GTDB): domain Archaea; phylum Thermoplasmatota; class E2; order DHVEG-1; family DHVEG-1; genus SM1-50. The sequence goes on from JAFNFT010000038.1 coordinate 4,177, forward strand.
TTGCAGTGAGATCAGATCCCATAAACACCAAGGTGCCTGCGGTGGGTGGTATCAGATGTATTAGGACACGGCCCAGGGTTGTTTTTCCACATCCTGATTCACCGACAAGACCGAATGTTTCTCCCTTTCGTATCTCAATGTTGACATTATCAACTGCTTTGATGTAATCTTTTGTCGAGGAGAATATTCCTTCCTTCATCGGGAAATATTTCTTCAGATTAGTCGCGTTGACAATAGTCTCTTCCATCTTCTTCCCTCGAAGCAACAGAATATTTCACGGTTTCATAGTGATGGCATGCCACCTGATGGTCTTTTTCCACTTCTCTGAGTGGTGGATCGCATTCTATACAGACATTGGTGCGGTATCTGCATCGTGGATGGAATCGGCATCCTGATGGTGGCTCAATAAGATTCGGGACACTCCCGGGGATAATATCTAATCGTTTTCGTTCTTCTGTTGTTTTTGGTATCGCCCGCATTAGTCCCCTTGTGTAGGGATGATCAGGGTTATCAAAGATTTTTTCTGTGGTCCCTATCTCGACGATGTACCCTGCATACATCACACCAACTCGATTGCACATTTCTGCAATGATCCCTAGATTATGGGTTATCAACCAGATCGCGGTTCCCACCCGTTGTTGTAACTCTTTCATAAGGTCAAGAATCTGTGCTTGGACCGTGACATCCAGCGCGGTTGTTGGTTCATCTGCAATCAATAAATCAGGGTTGCAAGCAAGCATCATCGCGATCATGACTCGTTGTCGCATTCCTCCACTTAATTCGTGCGGATACTGTTTCGCAACTTTTTTTGGGTCTGAGATTTTCACCAAATCCAGAGTACTTATTGCTTTTTCAAATGCTTTTTCTTTCACCTTTTTTTTAATGGTGCGTTTTTTCCATAGATTATACCAAGATACCTTTTGGTTGATTTCTGGAAACGATTCATGGAGTAAGATTACTTCAGCGATTTGTTGTCCCACAGTATAAACAGGATTCAATGCAGTCATTGGTTCTTGGAAGATCATTGAGATGTCTTTTCCCCGAATTTTTTGCATGTCTTTCTCTGTTTTTTTAAGGAGATCTTCACCTTTGAAAAGGATTGTTCCCTTGAGGATTTTTCCAGGAGGTTGAGGGATGAGTCTCATGACCGAGAGAGCAGTAACGCTTTTTCCACATCCAGTTTCGCCGATTAATCCAAATGTTTCTCCCTTCCAGATGTTGAAACTCGTTTCTTCGAGTGCTTTGACGACTCCTTCGTAGGTGTAGAAGTAGGTTTTGAGGTCTTTTATGCTGAGTAATGGTTCGTTTTCCGCTGTCTCACCTTCTTAATTTTGGATCAGTCACATCTCGTAATCCATCGCCGAGTAAATTAAATCCAAGAACAACCAGTACAATTGCTAAGCCTGGGAACGTTACGTACCACCAGGCATGGAACATAAATGCTCTTCCATCTGAAATCATAAGTCCCCATTCAGCGGTTCCAGGGGATGCACCAAGGCCAATGAAACTTAATCCCGCAGCAACGAGGAGAACTGCTCCTAAGTCAAGGGTAATTTGGACTAAAAGGGGAGCAAGTGAGTTTGGTAGAATATGACGAAAAAGAATCCGTGAGTTTCTTGCTCCGACGCTTCGTGCTGCTTCAACAAATTGTTGTTCACGTAATGCAAGGACTTGACCTCTCATAAGTCGAGCATAAGTAGGCCACCATGTGATAATCATAGCTTCCATTATATGGTCAATACTTCGTCCTAATGCAGCAGCAATAGCCAATGCTAAAATGAGATAAGGAATGGAAAGAAAAACATCGGTTATTCTCATAAGGATTTCATCAAGTACTCCACCGAAATACCCGGCAAGACCCCCTAACAAAACACCTATGAATGTTGAGATTGCTATGACCAATAAACAGATTCTTAACGAGGTCTGAGAACCATAAACAATCATACTAAAAATATCGCGTCCGTAATCATCGGTTCCGAAGAAATGATCGGAACTCGGTGGAAGAAGCTTTCTATCAAAATGGATTTCCCATCGTTCTTCGACTTGGGTTGTACCTTGTTCTGTAGACACCTCTGCATAGGAGGGATGTTCTTTTGCGAGGAATGGTGCAAAGAGAGCTACAAGAAGTAACAAAATGATTATCGCAAGTCCGATCATGGAGAGGAGGCTTTTTCGAAAAAGATGAAACATGAACCGTATGTCTTTGATTCTCGACTCGTGTTTTTTAAGGTAATCGTCAATTTTTCGAATACGCAGAATACTATCCCCCTCCTAATTTAACACGAGGATCGACGACCGCGTAGAGGATGTCTACGATGAGGTTTGCTAGGACGTAGATTATTGCAACTACGAGAGTGAATCCCATCACTGCGTTGAAATCTAATCCAAGGACCGCATGCGCAGCAAACCGACCCATTCCCGGCCAATTAAAGATAGTTTCGGTAAGCACCGCTCCACTTAACAAGCCACCAAACGCTAAACCGGTGACAGTAATGGTAGGTATCATCGCGTTACGTAAGGCATGTTTATAGATTACGGTACGTTCAGATAATCCCTTTGCTCGAGCAGTACGAATGTAATCTGAACCCATAACCTCAAGCATACTCGAGCGCATCATACGTAAGATGATTGCGAGTGTAGCAAAGCCGAGGGTAAATGCAGGCAAGAGAAGATGATGCAATGATGATAGAAGGGTTGCACCATTGCCGGAAAGAATGCTATCTAAAACATAAAATCCGGTAAACGTCGTTGGAGATGTCATCCCAGCAGATAATCGTCCTTCCAGTGGAAAAATTGGAAATTGATAAGCAAATACATATTGAAGCATCAATGCCAACCAGAAGATCGGTAATGAATATCCAACGATGGCGATAATTCTCGTAATATGATCAGAGAGTTTATTTTGTCGGATCGCGGAGATAATCCCTCCAATAATTCCAAACGGTACTGCAATGATCATGGCGAAAATAGTAAGTTCAAATGTCGCTGGGAAATATTGAGCAAGAGCAGTCGTGACTGGCCTATTTTCAAGAAATGATTTCCCGAGATTTAAATGAATGAGATCATTGAGATAGTAAAAATATTGTTCCCAGAGTGGTTTATCTAAATGGAGTTCCGCGCGTATTCGTGCAATGGTTTCTGGTTGTGCTTTTGGTCCTCCAGCAAACGCTCTTGCAGGATCTGCAGGAATCACATGGGAGACTGTAAAAGTTATAATAGTTACCCCAATTAAAACCGGTATTAACAGTAATAGTCTGCGAACTATATACTCCCATATCTTCATGTGCTAAAAAAAAGAAAAAGAAAGAGGTTTATGGGTACGCTTTGTATACGTTATAATAGTAGTACTCGATCACCGGGTTATACGAATAATTTTGTAACCAGGTGCGGAATCCTCGTACATAAACGTTCTGACCGATGAAAATCAGAGAGGGGTCATTGATATAAATGTTGAAAGCTGTTGTGTATGCGTCGCTTCGTATTTGAGGATCGACGTTGTATTTACCTTTGAAGAGCATTGCATCGACAGTTGCATTCGCATATCCTGTATTGAATGTATCTTGGTTAATTGCTTTGGATCCAACAAAGGGTGCGATATAATCATCTGGATCGTTGTAATCAGGCATCCAACCTAAAAACATGAAATCCCATTCTTTGGTATTGTACATTCTATTGAGATACTGTGGCCAGCTTTCTGTACTTACAATCGAGTTGATTCCAAGCTTCGTAAGCTCTTCTTGGAAGGAAAGCGCCATTTTTTGCCGTTCTGCATTTCCTGTATTATACCAAATACGAATAGCGGTATTGTTAAATCGATAGTAATTGCTCTTAAATTGGTATGTCTGCGTATATCCTGATGCATTCAACAATTCTCCAGCTTTTACTATATTGTAATTAAAAACCGCTACACCGTTGTTCTGTGTATCATAGTATGGCATTCCTTTGGGGATACAACCTGGGAGTCGATAGAGATATCCGTTATACGCGTTGTCAATTGCAGATTGATAATTAAACGCGTAACATAATGCTTTTCGAACATCTGGATTCGCCATAAATTTGTTGTCACTTCGCAAGTTAAAAAGCCCTAATACGACATTATAGCTAGGGTCTTTAAGAACCGAGACACCGGTACTATTCTCGACATCAACAAGGTTCTCTAACGGGATATATGCAACATCAGCATCTCCAGTTTGCAAAGCAAGTATCCGTGTCGATGCTTCATCAGCAGTTTTTACGACAACCGTATCAACATGCTTCCCTGTCCAGCCACCCCAATAGAGATCATTTTTCTTTAAGACGATTTCAGAGTTATGCGTCCAGTGGTCGAGCGTATATGGTCCAGTTCCAACCGCGTGTTCCTTCATCCACTCGTTATCAGTATTTGCAACTACACCACCATTAGCTTCAACGACTTTTTTATCAACAACAGAAGCAACAGTAAATGCTAACAACACGAGAAATCCACCGTATGGTTTCGTAAGGTTAATTTCGACTGTATAATCATCAATTACTTTTGTGCTGTTTGTATCCATGCACTGTGATAGGATCCATGAGACCCCTGAATCAGGAGAATTCATGATCAAGACACGATCAAAGGAATATTTTACATCCTCAGCAGTAAATGCATCTCCATTGGAGAATTGAACACCATGCCGAAGATGGAAAGTCCATGTTGATGAGTTCCCTGTCGGTGCCACCCAGTCAGTGGCAAGAGACGGATATATAGTCTTCGAGTCATTCCCCTTGTATGTCACCAAAGTTTCGTAGATATTATTAATCATATCAGACGATGCAGAATCATATGACTCCGCCGGATCTAACGTTCTTGGTTCTCCAATATCATAACGGGTATATATCGTCGGATTTTTTATTTCAGGGTTTCCCGGTTGTTGCTGTTGTGTACATCCACTAAACGCGATACAGATGAACATCGCACAGATACTGATCGCAAGAACACCAGCCTTCATGTCTTTCTTTTTAAAACTTTCCATAAGTATGTTCCCTCTTTCTTTCACCTTCTCTATGATGAGAGATTAAAAAATGTATACTCTCTAATGTTTAATTACTTTTTCATTTAATCCCTCATAATATTTCAAATGAGTAAAAAATACTGCATTCGATTGACTTTAGGGAGGAAAACAAGAAACAAAATGATCTTTTTTTACTTCTAGGAGTTCTGGTTCTCTCGTTGAACAGTCAGGTCTTGCCTGGGTACAGCGTGGATGAAACCGACAGCCAGGAGGCGGATGGATAAGACTGGGAACCTCACCGGTTAAAGGAATATACTGTGTTTGGCGCTCCGGGTCAGGGACTGGAATCGCGGACAATAATGCTTGCGTGTATGGATGAAGCGGCTCAGAAAAAAGATCCTGTTTTGACGCCAGTTCCACCAGCTTACCTGCGTACATCACCGCAATCCTATCGCTCGTGTGTTTTATGACGCCAAGATCATGGGTGATGAACAGCAGGGTCAACCCGAAATCCTTTTGTAAATCCTTCAAGAGGTTAATGATTTGCGCTTGGATCGAAACATCAAGGGCGGATACCGGCTCATCTGCGACGATGAACGTCGGATTGGTCGCTAACGCCCGCGCGATCCCGATCCTCTGTCGTTGCCCACCGCTAAACTCATGGGGGTACCGGTTTATTTGATCTGGCGTCAATCCTACTTTTTCCATCAGGTCAATGATTTTGTTTTCTTTTTCCTCTTTTGTTTTAGTTAATTGATGGACTTCCATAGGTTCTGCAATCGCTGCTCCAATCGTCATCCTTGGGTCAAGGGACCCATAGGGATCCTGGTAGATGATCATCATTTTTTTTCGAAACTCCGTCAACTGTTTTTGTTTTAAATACGTGATATCGTGTCCATCAAAGGAGATCGTTCCTGCTGTGGGGTTTATTAATCGGAGGATGAGTTTTCCACAGGTGGTTTTTCCGCACCCGGATTCCCCCACAAGACCAAGGATTTCATTTCTTTTGATATAAAAACTCACATCATCAAGTGCTTTGATCGCATCTTTCTTTTTAAACGGTCCACCACCCTGATAAAAATATTTTTTTAGGTTCTTTACTTCAATTAAATGATCCATTTCCTAGAGACCCCCGACTAAGTAGCATCGCACCCAATGACGTTTCCCTGCTTGTACCAGTGGTGGCATTGTCTTTGTACATGGCTCAAAACAATACTCGCATCTCGGATGAAATGGACAACC
>JAFNFT010000039.1:0-12077 GCA_017885605.1 Methanobacteriota archaeon
TGTGCAAAAAACCGCATCCAGGACCTTGCATTACAAAAGACAATCACCGTCATACTCCCACAAGGGACCCTCCATATTTCGAATCTCGAACTGCAGATCGCATTCAAAGAAAAAGTCTTAAGATCACCAAAAGACAGGGAAGACGCGCGCCACATCCAAAAAGTAGCAGAAGGGTATTTAGATAAAAAACTGCTTCGACACTACAAGGAGATGCTCCGTGACGTTCACTAAGGAAAACCAAAAAGAACGGTACCGTTTCATCGACCAATGGGCAGACTACGTCCGGACCCATAGCGACCAAAACTGGTCTCGACAACAAAACGTCATCATCAACTCCTGTCTGTGTACCGCTTCCATGACAAAGGAACAGTACCTCGCGATGAAACACATCGAAGGAGAGATGAAACAGGGAAAAAATGTAAAGAAACTCACTCAAAAAGAAGCAGTGAAGTATCTAAAAAGTCTCTGAGAGTAAATATCCTTCAGTTTCTTATCTTCTCGTTTAGAATACGATAAAAACCAACTGTAAACAACACAACGGAGACGACCATGGATACTACACCGAATCTCTTCGTATCATCTTTTTAAGTCAGGTAGATTTTTCGTACCATCGTAAAGGTTTTTTAAAAAAGCTTATCCTTATGAACTCCAAAAACAATGCCGAATCTATGGATGAACAGGTATGCGCTCTCGGTACGTACGAAAACCAGCATTGCGTCGCGTCATAACCCATCTGGAACATACGAAATGCAGGGTTCAACGACTTCTCAGACACATCTGGACAGACCTTTCAGCCTGGTCACTTGTCCTTACCAATCTGGTTACCATATCGGCTGCATTTCTCGAGCATTGGTCGTTTTCCACGATCATCTGGGTGTACTGGTGTCAAATTCTTATCATTGGTGTCTTTGCGTTCTTGCGTACTATCGCGCTTACAGACCTCTCCTTGACGGGAGTCGAGCGGATTCGTCTTCGATTCACTCTAAAGGGAAAGCTACGGACAGGGACTATTTTCCTTGCTCACTTCACGGTCGTCCAGCTGTGTCTGACCTTCGTGCTTTGGTTGGTTATTGGGCCGGTAACCAACGTCAATGGAACTATTTTGTTGTTCACTTCCCTGCTGTTCTTCACCAATCATCTGTTTTCCTACATCTATAATAAAAAGAGGGAACGGGTGGTCCACAAGAATCTCGGGTTCGCTATTCTCCGACCGTACCTCAGGATGCTACCTCTCTTCGTCGCATTTCTGTTCGCTGGTATCATCATTGCCTCATTGTATCTTAGCCGTGAGGCACAGCTGGAACCGGTCGGATACCTCGTGCTCTTCGTGCTGAAAACCAGCGCGGACGTCATCGCACATAGCTTAGAACACTCCCCGCCGACGAAATGGAAAATGAGGAAATTTTTTTAGTCCAGGATCATTTCTGACGATTGTACATTTTGCATTCTTGGTGATAAGGATATTCCACCGAATTTTTTTTTTAAAAAAAAATTGTCAATTATTGTCATACCAGTACATTGGGGTTCAAATCCCTACCTCATGCATATTTTTTATTCTCACAACGATGTAAATGAATCAATGTGGTATAAACAGGTAATTTGTTTTTGACATAGGAGGAATAAACACATAAAAAAACAGTATTTTGTCGTGAAAATTTAAATACTATGCCAGGTATAGTTAAGTTGGGGAAAAACCTTATGATGAAGAGCAAAATGATTTGTCTTGGCGTATGTATGCTGATGATCGCAACGGTGTTCCCGGTCGTTGGTCTTTCAATCCAAACAGGAGAAACAAAGAATTTCAATATCACCCAACCACCCGGCCCAGCGTATGTTCCAACACCATCACTAAACACAATAGCAGACGCACCAATCATGCATGAACATCCTGAAAAAACAACGGCGACCATGGATGATCTCGTCGTCAGCATCATCCAGCAGGTTGACGAATCCATCTTTCTCAGTTACGAACAAAATCTGACCGCCAACGGACCACGGCCGACAGAAAGTCCTGCCTGTATCGCAGCAGCCGAATACATGTATAATCAATTCCAAAGCATGGGGCTAGCAGTGCGATACCACCACTGGAGCAACGGAGGGTACACATCAGATAATGTCGAAGCGACACTGAATGGAACAGATGGATCAAGCGATGAAATCTACATCATATGCGCTCATTACGACACGGTCTCTGCTGGCCCAGGGGCTGACGATGACACCTCAGGGACAGCTGCGGTACTGATCGCAGCATCGATCATGAGCCAATACCAATTCAACCATACCATCAAGTTCGTGGCATTCTCCGGAGAAGAACAAGGAATGCTAGGAAGTGAAGTATACGCTTCGGAGGCAGCTGATCAAGGATGGAATATCGTTGGTGTGTTGAATTGCGACATGATCAGTTATGCAGTCAGCGCAAATGATGGTGGTAACCTTATTGTGTTCGAAGATACCGCCTCAGACTGGCTCTACACCTATACTGAAGCCATCAACAATGAATATAATGAATATATTCAACTCACACTAGAGTATGGCGGAGATACCTGGGGGAGCGATCATTGGTATTTCTGGCAAAACGGGTATGCCGCATTGTTCTACTTTGAATACACCGAGANNCCTATTACCATACCGCTCAAGACACAATGGCACACATCAACGCGACGTATGCAGTAAAAAACATGCGACTCATATTCGCAACATTGGCAGAACTCGCTCAGGGAGAACCACTCAGCAACCCTCCGGCAACACCTGTTCTCACCGGTCCAGATTCCGGGCTCACCAATGAAATATACACCTTTACCGCTGTCACCACCGACCCCGACGGAGATGATATTTACTATCTGTTCAACTGGGACGATGGACATGACTCAGGATGGCTTGGACCGTTTACCTCTGGCACTCCCGCGAATGGTTCATATGCTTGGAGCGCTCCCGGGTCTTACGATATTACAGTGAAAGCAAAAGACGAAAATGGTGTCGAGAGTGGAATGTCACCAGCACACACCATCATAATTAATCCCGCAATCCAGATTGAAACAATCACTGGTGGATTATTCAAAGTGAAAGTCGTCCTAAAGAACAACGGAGCATCGACAGCAACGAACGTCCCATGGTGGATCAATCTCTCAGGAGGCATCCTCCTCCTTGGAAAAACAACGAAAGGAACCATTCCTACAATCGCCGCAGGTGACTCAGTAACAATCTCCTCAGGAATAATCATTGGTTTCGGCAAAACAGTCATCACAGTCACCGCAGACACAGCCACCACATCACAGAATGCAGCAGTACTCCTATTCTTCATCAAAACATCGTAGCAAACAATAGCGGCAATAGAAACCTAGAGGGGAAACAACTCTCCCTTCTTATCTTTCTCAGTTGATCCCTAGTCAAAGACTTTTCATTGCAGGATTAAAATATCCAGATCATCTGTGGCAATTAATTGAATATCTCTATTATGCTCCTTTGATTTGTCTGATTTTTTCAATCGCTATTCTTCGTAGTTTTTCAACGCCAGCATCATTCAGCTTCCGCAGAGGTTCTAATGCCTGAGGATCGCCAATTTCACCAAGAGCAATGATCACATTTGCAACGACATTACCATCTTTGTCCTGCAGAGCTTCTATCAATGCGTTTACCGCTCTCTTTTCTTTCTTGATCCCTAAAAAAAATGCAGCATGAAACCTATTAGTAGCATTAGGACTACCCAATTCCTCAATCAAAGTCCCAACATCTTTTTTCATCCAGATATCGGATGTTCTACTCCCTTCTTGTTCTCTTCTAGTTTTTGCATCTGCTTCTGATTGCTCTCTTCTGGTTCTTTTTTCTGCTTCTACTTTATCTCTTATAGCTTTTTCTTCCGCTTCTGCCTTCTCTCTTCTGGTTCTTTCTTCCGCTTCTGCTTGTTCTTTTTTAGCTTTTTCTTCCGCTAGTACTCTATCCAATTCTTGTCTCTTTATCATTTCCTTTCTATCGTTTGCTAATTTCAAAACTACTACAATAACAACCACTGATATTATAATTAATATAAGAAAAAAGATTGCGAGCCAATCATTCTTTTTAAAAATAAAAATTAAACCATAAAGACCACCAATACAAACACATATTAAGAAAATAATAAGATATTTATATTCTCCTAATGCATTCCAAAATTCGTGTTTCATTGTCACCTGATACACCGATATATGCTAATATAATTTTTACTTTTCTCTATTTATTTCTCATATTTTTCTTTTTCAAGCTGTTCAATTCGCTTAATGAGTAATTTTTTTTTCTTTAAAACTTATCTCTAAAAATAAAAGCATTGACACGGTTTTAACGAATATTTCTACTATGAACCAGTGGAAAATGGAGATTCGGAAATCCAATACTCATAACCCCAACACCCTGTACCATTCGTGCTGTCTATACCTGGAAAAACAAATGATACAGCTGTCGATTCTTCATTATCTAACTGTAGAGTTGACGTGCGTGTATTATTATAAATAATTCCATTTCCACAAAGCTGATAATTTTCTATACCTTGATACACTCTACAAAATACATATCGCATACCTGGACTGCCATGATTTGTAACTGTAAAATTCACGTAGGCTGTACCTAAATCCGGGTATACTGACTCACAATTATCCGAAATAGCGAGTCCGCTTACTCTAAAATCAGTCGGAAGAAAAGGCATCCCAGTTCTGTTGTTTTCTAAATCCTTTTCTGTTTCAGAATTACATCCACTCAACCCAACACAAACGAAAATGGCAAGGATTCCTAAGATAATCAGTTGTTTTTTCATAACATTTGCCTCCACTTTTGCAACAATAACTATTTTAAAAATCTACTTGTTATATGTCCGAAACTTCAGAAGGAAAGAGGGGGAATAAAGGAAATGTAAGGTGAATTCGATTTCAAGGGAGGAAAGAAATGGAAAAATTACATTTCCTATTTTCCCATACCATTATATAAGATGATATCATTAATAATGATTTTTTCCAATTTATTCCCAAATTTATCCCAATTCTTTCTTTAAAAACGTTTAACCGACCTTAAAAAAGTTAATATCTCTAAAAAGAGGAGCTATAGTACTCCGAGGAGTTCTAAACGACCCCGAATATAACCCTGAGGGTCTTTTAACGTCTGCGGTCTTCATTTTCAAGCCTCGTGGATAAATTACCATAGGGTTTCTATTACAGATAAACTCCCAAAAAGTTAATATCTGCAAGTATATTTATTCTTAAGTGACGAGATGAAGATAACAGCATGTCCACGATGTGGTAGTAAAAATTTAGATATTGCAGATATGAGAGATGGGATAACTCCAGGTATTGATTGGAATACAAACGTTTGCAGGGATTGTGATTGGCAAGGGATTCCTTTAGAATTTGAAACTGAAAACTATTATCAGAAATTCCTAAAAGGTCTTGAAAAAGTAAAGAAATCTGAGGATTTACCCAAGTATAATGATCCTGCTGAATCTGCCCCAACTGAAAGATTAATTATAAGATATGTAACTGCTTCTTTCTTGTTCTTATTATTTTTAATAATCCCGTTATTAGTATGCGTTCTAGTATCGGTATACGGTGGTTTCCCTATTGAAATTGGATTTTTATTCGCTGGTATATCTATTCTTGTTTATCTTTATGTTTTCTGGAAAAAAGAATTATGGAATATGATAAAGAGATAATATTGACTAAATAATCATGTGTTTGTTTAGATTTCATTCTTCTTTAAAAACATATCCTCAATGACATGAAAACACTTCTTCCAACCCTACGTCAATACCGAGATGGAATTGACATAGGGCAACAGGGCAGCCCGATGGTTCTATGGTCCCTAAACCTGGAGACCGCCTCCTTAATTGGGCGCCCTCTCAAACGATTTGTTAAAAGCCTCAAAACCAAAAATATACAAGCAGCCATAGAAGCCACGTGCACCTGGTACCATATCTACGAGACACTGGATGCTCTCGGTGTTGAGACAACCCTCGTGAACATGAGACGGACGAAAACAACAGATTGTACACAGCTCTTTATCTTTACACTAGTAAAAAAATAAACCTATTCTTTCCTGATTTCATTTGGTTCACACGACATCTGATTTATAAAAATCTAATAGTGCAATATACATATATACTTCATGGAATATTAATACATTGGATACCTATGAAACAGAACAAGAAATCCCACGTCATTATCTTTTTGATTCTCCTTGTCATGCTAGGATCATCCTTTACCTGTGTGTCATCATCCATGAACATCACGCCTAGGAATGAGCAAAGAGGAAGGGCAATTAATGGACAGATCTTATTTTCCCCATTGTATGGGACAACAACCTATCTCCTCGACAATACTGGTAATATCAATCATACATGGTCAAGCAGCTACACACCCGGTGCGGCCACCTATTGGCTGGGTAACGGCACAATCCTACGGACGATTAGAGCAGGATTTTCTACAGAGGGAGGCGCCGGAGGTGGCGTTCAGAAAGTGACATGGTACGGAACAGTAACATGGGATTTTCGCTATAACACGAACGGTGATCTCAGCCATCATGACATCAAGGTGTTACCGAATGGAAACGTGATAATGATCGCCTGGGAAACAAAAACAATTACTCAGGCGATTGCTGCTGGACGAAATCCGAGTACGATTCCGGGGAACTCCTTCATGCCGGATCATATCATCGAAGTCAAACCCACCGGGCAATCTAGTGGAGATATTGTGTGGGAATGGCATGCCTGGGACCATCTCATTCAGGATTATGACTCCTTGAAAGCAAATTATGGAGTCGTTGGGAACCACCCCGAATTAATTGACATCAATTTCGGCACTTTTTATATGAGCACCGATGATTGGCTTCATACCAATTCCATTGATTACAACCCGCAGTTTGATCAAATACTCATAAGCGTCCATAATTTCAATGAAATCTGGATTATCGACCATAGTACCACAACAGAAGAAGCGGCAGGACATATCGGTGGGAATAGCGGAAAAGGTGGTGACCTGCTCTATCGCTGGGGGAATCCGCAAGCCTACGATGCGGGAACCTCAAGTGATAAAAAATTATATGGTCAACATGATACCACATGGATAAAACCCGATTATCCCGGCGCAGGGCACATTCTCATATTCAACAACGGACTAAATCGCCCAGGTGGACAATATTCTTCGATCGATGAAATTTCCCCACCGGTAGACGCGTATGGTAATTATTATCTCGAACCAGGGCCCGCCTATGAACCTGAAAACCTTTCCTGGCGTTATACCGCGAATCCACCGACAAATTTCTATTCCTATTACATATCTAGCGCGGAACGACTAAAAGACGGAGATACCCTTATTTGTGACGGGGCAGCAGGGAAGTTCTTCGAAGTTACACCAGAGAAGATAACAGTATGGCAATGGACCAACCCCTACCCAAGTCCAGGCATGAATGACGTATTTAAAATCGTGTATATACCACCCATCGAACCACCGGAACCTCCACAAAATAATCCCCCTGATTTACAATGCGAAGGAAACATGAACTGGACCAGTATCCCGCCCGGAGGAACCGTGCATGGCTCCTTCCAAGTCGAAAATATCGGCAACCCCAATTCAACACTGAATTGGACCGTAGATTCCTATCCTAACTGGGGCACCTGGTCATTTACCCCCATGTCCGGAGGAAACCTCACACCGGAAGAAGGGGCACATACAGTCCAGGTCTACGTCACGGCACCTAATAAAAAAAATACGGAATTTCAGGGATTCATACGAGTGGTCAACACAGACAACCAAAGTGACAACTGTCTAATACCAGTGTATCTCAAAACACCCTTGAGCCAAGATCTGTATTTCCAGCAGTTCAGGATAAAAATATTTGAACGATTCCCAAACGCATTCCCAATACTCAGATTTCTCCTGGATTTCAACTGACTGTCAATTCTTGTTGTACCGGCAAGCATGGGTTCAAATCCTTTCTCCTACACTTAAAAACATGTCCTTAGAACACCAACGGGGACCGTTATTTAAACCGTAAGAGTCCGACGACCGGTCCGATTTTCTGTAAGCGTTCATCCTGACTAAATCCAACGATCGCACCGGTTCGCTTGGCGAGTTTTACGATCTCTTCGATGATATCCACCTCGGATGTGTTCTTCCCGCAGGAAGGACAACGCGACAACGCCCCTGCTTCAACGAGGTGACAGGATTCGCACACCCATCCTTTCTGTTTCACATCCTTCTCGACCAGTACTGCCTCCACCTGTCCGTTCCTCACGGCAGCCAACGTCTCCGCGACACCATACACCGCCAATCCGTTCTTCAAAATCTCAGATTGAATGAGCTCAAGGAGCTGACGGTGCTCATCCTTGCCTTTCTCTTTGATTATCTCCTGTGCCTCGTCAACCAAACCGCAAGCATCATCGATAGCAACGTCCACCTCCGCAATCACCCCTTTTCGAAGCTGTATCGGAAGCATGTCACGAAATTGTTTTTTCGTTTCACCCGGGCCAGCAAGAATAATATTATCCTGAGTGATCTTTTGAAGCGCTTCAACCACCTCTGTTAAAAACGCATGGATGCTTCCTTTCCGTAACCGCTGGAACCGCGCCTGAGACATCCCACCCTTCTTATGTTTATTCATAATATCTGCAGAGAGATCTTCCTCGACAGAAAGCTCCCCGCAGGAGAAAGAAAATATTTTTGCATGGTTCGAATTCAACAATACAAGGGTATAGGCTCCCCATGCATCAGCTAACTCAGCGATCTGGTGAATATAGGGAGAAACATCAACACTCAGAGAGTTCTTTACGGCCACGGGAAAGCTAAGAGCCTTGAAAAAATTATTTTTATCAGACGCAAAAATAGCGTAGCTTGCTGCCTTGTTTTTCTTCAGAAAGGTCTGTATCATCTCCATGGTTTTCACAAAATTCTTTAATTCATCAGGTTTTAAAAGGCATTGAATCACTTTTTCTCTCTGCGAAATAAAATGCTCATCNNGGTAATGATTCATCACATGCCTTCATGAGGAAACGATAACTCTATTCTATTTAAAACATTACGAACGATGAAGATTTGGTTTCAAGTGTAAGAAATTTTACCGTCGAACACCAATTGTGTCGTTGTACTTTTCCCTCGTTATTGATATGTTTGGTTGAACCTCCCTTCAAATCGCATAGGATACATAAGAATATGAGATTAATCATCCATTAATTATTTATTGTTAGAAAATTTTTGATATAAAGAACGTTTATATACTCTACAGGTATGAGATAGGAACAAAGGAGTATATAAATATGGAAAAAAAACTTGTATGTATTTTTGTATCACTGATGATGTTGGCTGTGACTGTTTTCTCAGCAGCAGCGACCATGACTGATAAAAACGTCGTCGTCAGTCAAAGAAATCAACAAAGCAGTAGAAACTCAGACTGGCTGCAGATAGCCAAGATAAATGCATCGGAGACAATACCCGACAACATCTTTGGTTTTTCTGTTTCTATCGACGGAGACTACGCCGTAGTAGGGGAAGACTATTCTTCGTTCAATGGGTCAGCGTACATCTATAAACGCGATGGGACCACCTGGACAAAGGAGGCAAAGCTGACTGCTTCGGACAGCGCTTTAGGCAACGCCTTTGGTTATTCGGTCGCCATTAACGGAGATACCGTCATCATCGGAGCACCTGGTGTCATCGAATGGACCGGTGCAGCATATATTTTTACGCGTACTGGAACCACATGGACACAGCAAGCAAAACTGATAGCCTCAGACGGATTAATTGGCGACGAATTTGGATTTTCGGTTTCAATTAATGGGGATTATGCTCTCATTGGAGCATCCTATGCGGGGACTAGCTGGTCCGGATCCGCCTATGTCTTTAAGCGAACAGGAACGTCCTGGACACAGGAGGCGAAGCTTTCTGCTTCCGATGGTCAACCTGAAGACCAGTACGGCTGGTCGGTTTCCATCTCTGGAGATACTGCAGTGGTAGGATCAGTCTACGATGACGCTCGTACCGGATCTGCGTATGTGTACACACGATCGGGAACAACATGGACAGATGAGAAAAAGTTGACTGCCTCTGACGCAGCAATCGAAGATGCGTTTGGAGTATCGGTTTCCATCGATGGGGACACCGTCGTGGTTGGAGCAGGATGGAAGGATACGTTTATTGGAGCAGCCTATATCTATACTCGCAGCGGGACGACCTGGACACAAGAAGCAAAAATCAACGCATCAGACGGCACCAATGGCAACGAGTTTGGCATGGCAGTCTCAATTAGCGGAGATACAGTTGTGGTCGGCGCTCGGTTCGTCAACGTCTGGACCGGGGCAGCATATATTTACAGCAGAACAGGAACCACCTGGACTGAAGATGCACGAATCAACGCATCGGATGGTCAGTATTTCGACCAGTTCGGCTGGTCAGTCGCTATTGATGGTAATTATGTGATCGCGGGAGCACCAGGTGAAACCACTACCGGGGCAGCGTACATCTTCTGGAAACCTATCCCTCAGACCCCCAAGCTTACCATCACATTAAAAGGTGGTTTAGGCCTGACGATACGGGTGGATAACACCGGGAACGCAAATGCGACGAACGTCAATATAACATGCACCGTTTCTGGTGGTTTGATCTTGTTTGGCAAAAACACACAACAAACGATATCAACCATCGGTGTCAATCAGACCGACTCATTCAAAACGACCATCCTAGGACTTGGGAAAACATCGATAAAGGCTTCAGCGGTCTGTGATGAAGGCGTATCTGCGGAAAGAACCGCAAATGCAACAGTGTTCATCATCTTCGTCTTCGGGGTAACATAAAACCCCTCTCTTTTTTTATTTTTTACAAACCCATCTTTTCTTCTGAACTCTCTGAAGAATCCAAAAAATATGTTAATATATTCGATAACTCCATATCCAAAAATACTAAATCATTGAAAAGATTAATGCAACCGCTGGAATGATGTATGAGATTAGCTGTTGTCGATACTGAAAGATGTATTGGTTGTCAGAGTTGCATGTTTGCCTGTTCACGAAGACAACAGGAAGGAGGATTAGCGAGAAGTTGTCTAGGTGTTAAATCCATTGGTGGTATGGAACGAGGCTTTATGGTGATAGTCTGTAGAGCCTGTGATAACCCGCCATGTGCGAAGACATGTCCAACAAGCGCTCTTACCCCAAGAGAAGGTGGTGGAGTAAAAGTAGATATTACCAAATGTATTGGCTGTGGTCGCTGTAAGGATGCATGCATTATTGGGGCGGTATTTTGGAATGATGAGATAAACAAACCAATGATTTGTATTCATTGCGGATATTGTGTTAAATTCTGCCCACATGGTGTGTTAAAACTTGAAAAAACTAGGGAGGTCAAACATTGATTAATCACTACATACCTTCAAATATTCTCCATATTGATCTATCGAGCAACAAGTTCTGGATTGAAAAAAGACAGGATTTATTTGAAAAATATATAGGGGGCACTGGAATTGCTATTCAACTACTACAAGAAAATTGTCCAAAAGGATGTGATCCACTTTCACCAGAAAACACTATTGTTTTTGCAGTAGGACCATTGACTGGTTTGTTTCCTCTTGCTTCAAAAACTATAGCAATGTTTAAATCACCACACACAGGAAATCTTGGGGAAAGTCATTGTGGAGGAAGAAGCGCCGTTGCTATTCGTATGGCAGGGTATGGTGCTATTGTCATAAAAGGTATCAGTAATAATCCAACGTATTTAGCAATTCATGACAGTAAAGTTCATTTTCGTGACGCTTCAACTATTTGGGGAATGGAAAGCATCTTCACAGTTGGTCGAATAATCCGTGAGAACGAGCCTGGATCAGGTCTGAGAACGATTATGCGTATCGGTAGCGCAGGCGAAAGACTCGTGTCCTATGCCTGCGTGACTACTGAAACATATCGACATTTCGGTCGGCTTGGTCTTGGTGCTGTGTTTGGAAGTAAAAAACTGAAAGCGATTGTAGTCTCTGGAAAACGTTCACTTAAAATTAAAGATAGCAAACAGTATCAAAATTTGTACGATGAAGTGTATAATTCTGCTGTTAATTCCCCAGTTATGCAGAAATATCATGAT
>JAFNFT010000039.1:12165-12347 GCA_017885605.1 Methanobacteriota archaeon
CATATTGCCGCTTTAAGAGAACCTTATGGGGATGAACCGTACTTCTACAAGACTTCTATGATTTGTTATGATTATGAACCGATGTACGCATTAGGGACAATGTTAGGGATATCTACGCCTGAAGGTTTCCTTAAATTGATGGATCAAGTGGAAAAAAGAGGACTTGATTCGATGAGCACTGG
>JAFNFT010000040.1 GCA_017885605.1 Methanobacteriota archaeon
TTCTGTTGTTACCCTCGTTTTTTATCATATTAGTAAGCCCCCACATAAGAAGAGATATCCTCCAGACAACAACAGATGTTCAAGAATCGGACCAAGAACCAAAATAGGAAGGAAAGAGAGACCAGCAACAATAATAATGACCCCGATGAGAAACACCCCAAAAGTGGCGTTATCTGTCGGCAGCGTTCCTGCTGTCGGTGGATAAATGTACTTCTCCGCAAAACTACCCGCAACAGCAAGCATGGGAACGATGATGAAAAACCTCCCGATGAACATCGCAAGAGCCATCATGATGATATACCAAAACGATGTAGCATTAAGACCTGCGAACGCGCTTCCATTATTTCCAACACCACTCCCAAAAGCGTAGAGGATCTGGCTGAGCCCATGAGGCCCTGGGTTTGTGATCGATGACAATCCAGCAGGAGTTACGACAGACAAAGCAGCAAAAACAAGAATAGTTGTCTCTATGGAAATAAGAATAAGCACAGTCATCTTCATGTCGAAAGATTCGATTTTCTTCCCTAAATAGTTTGGAATACGNNGGAGTATAGGAATCATGCATGCTGTTGACAGCCCCGCATGCAGTTGACGTCGTAGCGATCGCAAAAATGGTAGATCCATAGGTACCAAAACGAACCTCTTTTCCCTCCATGTTTCCGCCTGATTGAAGACCGCTAGGTGATTGGTTCACTCCTAAGGTATTTAGCGAACGATTCCCCATTTGTTCCTCAAAGGTGGTCACTGCTATCGCAGCAACAAGAAAAATAAGGACGACAATAAAAAGCACCACACCTTGTTTCAACTGGCGTGCCATACGTCCGAACATGATTAAGATAGACAGAGGCAGTAAGAGCAGCAGAAATATCTGCACAACATTTGATAAGGGAGTTGGATTCTCAAACGGATGGGCACTATTAGCATTAAAAAAACCGCCTCCATTTGTACCGAATTCTTTGATTGCTTCCTGGCTTGCAACGGGACCAACTGGAATGATTTGTCGGGCACCTTCTAGAGTGGTCACATGAATAGGGCCATTGAATGTCTGGGGAACACCTTGACTGACAAAGAAGAGAGCAGCAATAATGGAGATGGGTATAAGAACGTACAGGACTATTTTCGTCATGTCAACCCAGAAATTACCAAGGCCTTTGCCTTTTTTTCTTTTCGTGATAGCACGAATAAGCGCTAAAGCGACAACAATGCCAACCGCTGCACTCATAAAATTCTGGAAAGTTAACGCAAGCATCTGGCTCATGTAACTCATTGTCTGTTCGCCAGCATACACTTGCCAGTTCGTATTAGTACCAAAGCTCATCGCAGTGTTAAAAGCAACATCAGGTTGCACATTGGCAAGTCCTTGAGGGTTGAGAGGAAGTCCCCCTTGTAACCGTAAAATCGCATACGTGAATATGAAAGAAATGAAGCTGAACGCAAGCACACAAAAGGCGTAAGTCTTCCAGTTCATATCCTCTTTGGGATCGATGTATAAAATACGATAGAACCATGATTCTAAACGTTCAAATTTTTTAGTCAATTTCGTTGATCGCCCAGTAACGATATTAAAAAGAAAAGTCCCGAGAAAATATGCTGCGATAACGAGAAGAACAAAAATGACGACAGCTTGAATGATGCCAAAAAATTGAGGATTCCCATGATTAAAGGTATTGGCACTTATACTTGGAGCAATCGTTATGGTATCAAGGGCGAGATTCAGTTTGAGAACATTGATTCTTGGTTCACCAAAAACTCCAAGATCCCGACCTTCAACATATTGTGCAACGAGACTTCTCAGAGTTTCCTCAGTTATATTCCGAGCCTTCGCGACTCGTGGAACTTGGTCTAAGCCATTCGCAAGAGTAATATGAGGATCCAAACCGCTACCACTTGTCGTAACCGCATCAATAGGAACCGTACCATCTTTGTTTGTCACTCCGCCCAAGCGACTCTCGTTGATATCTGTTTTAATTCTTTGACGTAAAAGCGGATTGGACGGACCAAGATTACTCCCGCCAGAAAGCATAGCATCGTACCCAGTACCAGCAGCACTGGGGCGGCCGTGGAAATATTTGTCTTGCGTGAAATTCTGACCAATAAGTTCGCTGCCAATGATGGTTTCATTATGAACAATGATGCTACCGTTCGCTTGGTGAGGGAACACCACCTGAGCAACGCCGGTTATAAATGCTGGGTAGAACAATCCAGTAATAACAGCAAAAATAACGGTGGAAAGGATAGCAGGTCCAATATATTTTTTCAGAACATTTCGCATAAGATCACCTTAGAATTTTTCTGGTTGAAGAAGTGCGTATAAAAGATAGAGGAATAACACAACACAAACCACAATTAAAATGATTACGTCTATTGCCATCTGAAAATCCTCCTTATAACCTCTCACATGCTTGAGCATACGCCCATGCTGCCAGGAATAAACCGGCGAAAATCAGAAGAACGATCCAATCATCCATACCGGGCACCTCAGAATGTTCGAGGCTCAGCTATTTCTCATGCCCTATATACATTTTTCTACATTTTAGGAAATAGGGGGATACCAGGAATAACTAAGAGGAATAGCACCTACGAATGCCTTTGATAATAAATAAGTATGTCTTGTTTGTTATTGGCCTTTGGTCAAATATCTTTCAGCATTAAAAGGCTAGATTCAGAAAGCCATTATTGCTGAAGTAATAGACCTCTGAAGGGGTTGTATGATCGAAAAGTCTGATTCTAAACATCAACCAGCCAAAGAACATCTGCTCGTCTGCATCAACACAAATGCTACTCTTTCAAATCGACTGATTGAGAAAGGACGCGACATGGCCAACAAATTTCAGGTTGACTGGGACGTTATCCACATTCAACGACCGGCATATCATCGCTATACAAGCAAAAGAAAAGACCAGATGAACCAAATGCTGAACCTCGCTGAGTCCTACGGCGCAAAAACAGAGTCGATATTTAGTAGCTCCATTACTGAAGAAATCATGAACTATGCAAAGAAGCATAATATCACAACGATCATCATCGGCCGACAGAAAAAATCAAGGATACATGACGTTTTATTTGCTCCGTTTTCGGTCAGTGAGGGCATTCTTCACCACAGCAATACCATCGATGTCCATATCGTCAGGGAGACCGAACCAACATCACATGAACAAAAACGTGAGCGCAGAACATTTTCTATATCTGGTTACCTCTATGCCGCCATAATAGTGGCCTTCGTCAGTCTCTTCAGCTTTTTACTCACAGACTTTCTTGAACCGACGAATATTATCATGTTCTACCTCCTCGCTGTCGTGACCGCTGCAGTCCTGTGGGGGCTTTGGCCTGCGATTTTTACTGCTGGTTNNGCAGACTCTTTATCGATTATTACTTTTGTTGTTCTTTTTATCGTCGGTGTTATTATTAGTGTGCTAATAACCCGAGCAAGAGACAACGCCACTGCGGCACGACTTGGGGAACAGCATATCTCAACGCTTTATCTATTAAGTGAAAATCTCACTACGGCTGCGACCATTGACGACATCGCGAAGGCACTCCTCGATAACATTGAAAAAAACTTTGTGTGGAAAGTCGCAGTGCTGTTTGTAAAGAAAGGCACACTTCGTATGATCGCTTCAAGTAAGGAGATAACCCTTGACGAAAAGCAGTGGGCGGAGGCGAACATGTGTGTAAAAACAGGTATTGATATTGGACTGAAGACTTCACCATTTACCAATTCAGGCCTGCGATTCCTGCCGATAAATACCGCAACTGACAATTTTGGCGTGCTCGCTATCAAACCACTCAAACCAGATGAAACGATAACTATCGAACAGGAGAGGATACTCCATTCGTTCGCCTCACTAGCAGCGTTAGCCACAAGTAGGGTCCGATCTGTTAATCAACAAGCCTAAAAAACAAATGTGGGAGACACCAGCATCCCGCTTAACGTTTCTAGGGATTTATACCCGTGAATGCCAAATCCTGACAGCAGCATATTTTTACTTTTTCTTATGTAAAAATAGATTAACATGAAATTTTAATATAAAAAAAAGGGAGATTCTTTATTTCAGAATTTTCATCGAGTCATCCATGAGATTTTTATAATCAATGACTTTTATATATGTACTGGTTGTCGCTTCGGATACTATTTTCTTTGCATGTGATAATGTTTCTTTTGGAGCTAATAGCAAAATTGGTATGTGATGAATTATCCCTGGTGTTAAGAATTCTTTAAGAGATTTGGTCATAGTGGGCAGAGGAGATACTTTATGTAAGTATCCTACAATGAGATCGACTTTGTCTGCTATTGAGATAAATGCTATATTCTTCCCGTGGTTATCAATATCGTTTCCTATCGGTAGCGTTTTATACCCCATGCATACGAGTTTCGTTAAAAACTCAGGGTCTGTTCCTTCCAAATAACCAACTGTTTTCATTTCTTTTTTCCTCCTTTTTTTATTATTATCTTAATCGTTTTCTTAATGTCTTAATTTAATCTTATTGCATTCCCAACGTTTTCTCATAATTTTGTTCCGAATTGGGCAAATTAAGCAGATTTCGTCCATCCAATAATATTAAGTAAAAAATAATTAATATATCCTTTGCTTAAAAATTCGTTCAATTGATCGTTATTTTATCAAAAATATTTACATTGTTTAGTAATTTAGTGGTAAATAGTGCAAAAAAATTTAAATTGACTAAGCATTCATATATGCATGGATGAATTAGACGATAAAATCCTAGAAAAATTAAACGAGAACGCTCGAAAAAGTTATAGGGAGATTGCAAGGGAACTCAACGTATCATTAACGACGGTGTCCAATAGAATTAAAAAATTGGAAGATGAAAAAGTCATTGAGAGACATATTCTGTTAATAAACCAAGAAAAATTGGTTACACTAATATCATTCAATAAAAGCATAAATCTTTTTTATTCTTCAACTAACAATTTTTAGATATGATTATTCATTTTTCATTTTCAAAATAGCATTTAAAAAATTATCTATATTTTGCTCTCCATCCATCATTTGTCCTTTTTTAAATTTTAATAAAAGGAAATTATCAACTGTTTTGAATCCTGCATGTTCTAAATCATTTTTAATAATTTGATTAAACTCCTCTCTTTTATCAATAGGGCTCATACCAGTACCAAAAACAGCTACCTTTTTTCCCTTAATATTTTCAGCTTTATTCATAAAAATTTTCACAAAAGGTGAAGGTCTTCCCGCCCATGTCGGTGAACCAACTATTACAACATCATATTTTCCCATATCAAAATCAGTGTTTTTTATTGGTAACTCCGTTTGTTTCATTGACGCCCTGCCAGCTGCAAAAAAACCAGGTCTTTTGACATGTTCAATTTCGCTCAGATCCACTTCAGCCGTTTTTTCTTTCAATTTTTCTTCTAAAATTTTTGCTACTTTTCTTGTGTTGCCTGTTCTTGAATAATACACTATTCCAATTTTCATAAAACCACTCATCTCGAGTAGGTGAAATACACATCGTTTAAATTTTTTTCTTATGAAGATTTTAACTCTACTTCACTACTTCTTCTAGGCGGCTTTGTTAACCTTTTCTATCTGGAGAAATACGAATAAAATTTCATTAAAAACAAATTCTCAACACCGAGGGATTTATTCTCGCAAGTGTTCAATCCCGATAGACACACGAATTATTTATCAGTAGAATTTTCTTTCCAGCCTCGTTAGTACACCTTTTTTAAAGATCTCCAGGAAACGCTCCAGTAAGCATGGCATATTGTTCGAAATCTTCCACCCAGTCAAACTTCAGGTCTATTTCCTCTAAAGGCGTTTTTTTACCACCCTCCGCTAAATATTTTTTCTGATGTTCGATTAATTTTTCAAGTGGAGCAAATCGTTTCGCTCGAAACACCGGGTAGAGGGCTGACTGATCGACACCATCCAACGACCGTATATGTTCCCGTAAGAATTTAAGAGCGGTTTCTTTTGAGTCAGCTGCAATACTCATAATAATATCTTCATCCCCAAGAGAATACGAGATGTAAATGGGGAAAAGATTGTACGGATAATGATACTTAATTAAATAATTATAAATCTGTTTGTAATATCGAGGATGCATATAGACTCGGATAAGATACCGCTGGATATTTCCCGGTTTCTTTTTAGGGATAGGGAAAAACACCGGTTTCATCAATGAGATCGTTTTTGTATGATGCACCTCGGGACATTTCACAATCTCTTCAGTAAGAAAATGAGCGATGTCATCAGGATCTTTCACATCGAAAATGATACCAACATCCATCATTCCTTCGGTTTGTGTCGCATATAATGGTGTCATAGATTTTGATGATCCTTCTTTGATTTCATGTTCCACGTAGTCCCAAATTTTATTAACATCTATTTTTGGATATAATCTTACGATTATCAACATAATATTTTCCTCCTTATATCTTGGTGAATTAGTAGGTTTGAATATACTGAGTATAATATAAGCATTTGTGTTAAAAACGATACATGTTGGTTTTTTAAAATATATATGAGGTCACCACCGCATGAAAATATTTTATTATCTGGTACTTGCTTACGTGTCTCCATGGGAAAATTTGGAAATAGTTGGCAATTAATGAAAACAAGCCTTGGTATCCTCCGAAAAGACAAAGAAATCATGATTTTTCCAGTCCTCTCCTTTATCGCTTGCGCGATCATTCTTCTTTCATTCTTCGCAGGTTTCTGGTTCTTAGGGTTACCTTCCATGGATACATCACCATGGCTCTGGGTTGTTACGATGTTTCTTATTTATTTTGTTTTGTTTTTTATCGTAATTTTCTTTAATACTGCGATCATCGCCTGTGTCAATATCAGGTTAAATGGCGGCGATCCAACCGTCTCTGATGGATTACGCATCGCTTCTCAAAATATCGGACGAATCCTTATCTGGGCGCTCATCTCAGCGACCATCGGTATGATTCTCCAGGCAATCCGCGAGAAAGGAGGATGGGTCGGGAGAATCATCGCAGGTGTTTTTGGTATCGCCTGGACGTATGTCACCTTCTTTATCATTCCGGTCCTCATCTATGAGAAAAAAGGGGTCGCATCTTCTATCAGACGCAGCGCATCGCTCTTCAAACAAACATGGGGCGAGACTCTTATCGGGTCGTTCGGGTTTGGCGCTATCTTTTTTCTACTTGCCCTGCTAGGGATCCTCCCAATCATCCTTGGGTATTTCCTTGGTGGTACGACCGGCGTGATCGTTGGTCTCATCATCGCGTTTTTCTATTGGGCGTTTATCGGCGTTGTCGCATCAGCAACCAACGGGATCTATGTCGCAGCCTTGTACCAATACGCGACGAAAAAGCAACTCCCTTCAGAGTTTGAAGCATCGCTTATTCCACCGACGATCCCAGGATTCTCAGAAAAAGGATTTTAACAACGGTTCTTCAACCTTTGATACATCGCGCTCATCCCATCATCCTGGATTCTTTCTAATAAGACAGAGATTTCTCTTGCATTGGTTATCTCTTGGACATCCTTCTTCAGATCCTTAAGAAACAGACATGAGGAAAAATAATGCGGCAGGATACTGCGCATCTTGAGAACCGCACGACGCTCACCATAAAAATCAACGAGTAAATCAAGATGATCAAGACACACCTCTTTCTTCTGCTGCAGGGAAGGTGGTGTATACCTCTGGTGTGATAAGGTATCAAGTATCTCAGGGATCATCCAGGGATTGCCAAGGAGTCCCCGGCCAGGCATCACTGCGGCTGCACCAGTCTCCTGAATCATCCTTTTAGCATCACCTCCAGTGTAAATACTCCCATTCGCAATAACAGGCACAGAAAGACTCGCCGCTGTTTCTTTTATAACGTTCCGATCGAGAGGTACACCGAATTTCTTCTCCCCGCTTCGCCCATGAATGGTTAGAGCAGTCGCACCAGCATCAACCAATTTCTGTGAAAGAGACAACACATTCACTGATTGTTTTGAGATACCAAGGCGCATCTTACAGGTCACCGGAACATCCACGGCCCCAGCAACCGCAGCAACAATCTCACAAGCGTTTCCCTCATTCTTCATCAGAGACACCCCTTCACCCCGACACGCGACCTTGCGTGCAGTACACCCCATATTGATATCGATATAATCAAAACCAAAGTCCTGGACGATTCCTGCTGCTTTCCTCATATAGTCNNTAAGGATCTGCATGGTTCGTCGATTCTTCTGCACTATCGCACGAGCATTCGCCATCTCCGTGATGAGAAACGGGGGGTTGAATCGTGCAAGAATCACTCGATACGGATAATCGGTATACCCACTTAAAGGCGGTAAGAGCAATTTTTTTTCTTTAAGAATTTTGACGAAGAGGGAGGGTTCCATATCTCACCTGGCATCAAACAAGGAGTATTAATGTGTCGTGCTGAAAAAAAGATTATTCATAGCGTACTGCTTCAATCGGACTCATCCGGGCAGCCCTCCAAGCAGGATACAGACTGGAAAGCACACCAACAATGAGTGATACTGCAATGGCAAGAACCACCGACGTAATCGTAATAATCGGAACAAGTTGGAACGAACTTCCGCCTCCCATCGACATAAAACTCCCAAGAATCAGTGTCAACGCCTGCGAACCAAACACACCAAGAATAATACCAATGATCCCGCCAACACCACTCATCAACACGCCTTCGATGATGAAGATACTCATGATATCGCGAGTTGTTGCACCTATCGCCTTCATAATGCCAATCTCACGAGTCCGCTCCATAACTGACGTCAGCATCGTATTCATAATCCCGATAGAGGCAACAACGAGCGCAATCGACGCAATCCCCACAAGCACTAACTGAAGAATACCAATAATATTTTGCACCGTTTTAAGAATAGAAGTCATCGTCGTCGCAGTCGCAAAATCCTTCTTACCATGATTTCCGTTGATAGTAGTCTGAATAGTGGTCGCAATGGATTCCGCGTCATTGACGTTATACACCCGTAAATAAATTAAGCTAATATTACTTTGACCAGTCAATTTCTGAAAATCACGGGAATTCATTAATACGATACTGTCGGAGGATGTACCACCAAAACCCTGTTTTCCGAAAATACCGCTGACAAAAAACTTTTCACCGTTAATCTTAATCCTCCCACCAACAGAAATATCCGCATCAAAGGTATCATGTGCGATACTATTTCCAATCATGATCTTATTCTGCTCACCTTCGTTGAGAAATCCTCCTGCTTCCAGATTTTGACTTGCATATTGAAGCTTCATGACGCTAACTTCCATGCCTGTCAGAGAGAGAACCGTTGTTTTCCCATTGTATTCCGCAAGACCAAAACCAGACAACTGGGTGCTCACCTCTTTGATTCCCTGGAGACGTTCGATACCCGCTATATCCCGTTGCGTGAAATATTCACCGGTTGATGTTGATCCTCCACCACCAAACGAGGAGAAACCACCACCGCCGGTAGACACAATGATGACATCAGATAACGAAGAAAGTTCCCCGGTGACCGCCTGCTGCATACCTTCCCCAAGAGCCAATAGAGAGATAATCGCCATGATACCAATCGCGATACCAAGCAACGTCAGCAACGATCGAGACAAGCGATGCCGAAGATTTTTGAATGCGAGCTTCACATGATCTCTAAGCATGCTCCTCTTGTACCTCCCCGTCCTGAATCCGAAGCACCCGTTTCGCACGCTGCGCGATCGCCATATTATGCGTCACAACGATGATGGTCTCCCCTTTTTTGTTTACGTCTTCAAGGATACGCATAATATTATCACCGGATTTTGTGTCAACGTTTCCGGTCGGCTCATCCGCAAGAATAATCGACGGGTTATTCGCAAGAGCACGAGCAATTGCCACTCGTTGTTGTTCACCCCCACTCAGCTCTGAGGGTTTATGGGTTAACCGTTTTGACAGCTCAACTAGCTCAAGAAGCTGCTTTGCTTTTTTTGTCCTGGTTTGACTATCAACACCTGCAAATCCCATTGAGAGTTCCACATTCTCCAAGGCATTTAAGGTTGGAATCAGATTGTATTTCTGGAAGATAAAACCTATTTTTTCTCGTCGGATCCTGGCAAGCTCATTTTCGTTTAATGTTGAGACATCATTCCCATCGATGAAGATGTTACCTGTTGTTGGTTTGTCAAGACAACCAAGGAGATTCATTAGTGTGGATTTCCCTGAACCTGAAGGACCGATGATGGCGATATAATCCCCCTGTTTGATATGAAGATTTGTGTTCCGCAATGCAAAGACCTGCAAGGGGGGTTTGCCATAGGTTTTTGAGACATTTTGTGTGACGATGACATCCTTACTCATTATACCTTCCGCCGTTTTTTCCACCGCACGTATAAGAGTATAACAATAATGATGACAACGACGATAATGATAAGTGGTGTTAAACACGTAGTAAGTAACGAGGATGTTTGAGACACGCCACTTGACCCAGATGTACTACTTGAGCTACCCGAGGATTGATAACTCTGACCTGGCCCAGAAACAACGCTAAACGATTTACTGACTAGTGGAGTCTCATAATAGTCATTTCCTTGTTTGAAGGAGACNNCGGAGAACACATCATCAGGATCCATTGAGCCGATAAAATATTGCGAGGGAATCACCGTCGCATTACAGATAGGAGTCACTAGAACGCCGGTGATCTTCTCTGTTTTAGCATTATACACCTCAATGCTTATTCTTGAGGAACCTCCTTTCGTTATGCTGATTGGAAAATTGGTAATAATCGGTGCAACATCTAACGCCTCAATAACAGAGAGAGGAGCGATGAGCGAGTTTGAATGCAGATTATCCCCATTCTTATAGCTCACTGAAAAGGAAATATTACTTCCTCCAGTTTCAATTGGTTTGGCTGAAAAAACAACGTTTTCTGATGTTTCTGTAGCAAGTGACCCAATGAAATAACTCTGTGGGGCAAACTCGACACCATCTCCATGCGGAGTGATAATGACTTCTTTTACCGCGTTTTCTCTTTTATTCACCGCAGTAACGGTAAGATCTGTTGTTCCTCCTTTGGAGATTTTCGAAGGGACACTGGTCGAGAGGAGATCAACTGAAGCATTACTTACTTTGACTAAAAGAGGATAGATGACATCGGTTCCGCCACCGACATCGATTTTGGCGGTTGGGAAATACGTTCCCTCGCTGATGTTTGTATCGACAAGGAGTTTGAAGTTCACCTCGATGCTTGATCCTGCAGCTAGATAACCGATATCTTCATAATGTGTTGTTGCCCGGATTTGTTTGCTACCGGATTGTGCTGGAATAATCGAGATATCATCAAGTGTTGCTCCCAGGGTCCGCACCGTGGTGGTTGTGTCTCCCACAGAACCTGTAGTCGTCGTTTGTGTTGCCACGGTCTCTCCGTTTCTTACTTCAAGGGTTAGTATCGCGGTATCACCTGGCATTAAGATTTCGGGGGATATTTGGTATTGCTGTATCATTATAGCTGGACTTGCCTGTATGAGCGGAATCGAAGCCATAGCACCTATCCCTACGAAAAACAAAGAGATGATGCCTGCTGTTAATATTTTTTTCATGTTATCATACCTCTTTTTTAAATCAGACCCACAACGTCTGAGTATATTTATTACTTCGTTCATTTTTCTTTTAATATCATGAAGCGAAACTGTTGGATTTAATCTTAATTAAGTGTTCCTTCACTAGCTCCGTCTATAATTAGGTTATTGGTTGTTTTGTTTCAGTTTTTTCTCTTCAATAAAAGAACACTTGCAGACAGTGTCAATACCGCAAATACAATAAGGACAAGAATATCAATCCAGATTTCACTAATGCCCCAGCCCCGAAGCATAATGGATCGTTCTGCATCGATCCCATAGCGAAGCGGAATAATATATGAGAGTGGTTGAAGGTAACTGGGAATCGACTCGATAGGCCAGAACAACCCAGCAAGAAGAATCGATGGAAACAGAATCAATGGTATGAACTGGATCGCTTGTAATTCATTTTTTGCCCCTGCGGACAGAAGGATACCAAGGCCCTGATGTCCGAACGCAAGCAGAAGGATTACGACCAAAGCAAGGAAGATGTTCCCAACAATCGTGATATCAAAAAGGAGAATCGCTGCCACAAGGACTACGATGCTTTGGATGACGCCGATCATTGCGAACGCAAGTGCGTATCCAACAACGATTTCGCTTTCGCTCGCGGGAGACACTAAGAGACGTTGTAAGGTTCCATTGCGTCGTTCGTTGACAAACAAAATAATCGTAATCATGGTTGTAACCATCATGATGGCAAAGCAGACGACCCCTGGAGCAAAATAATCGATAAATCTGGTTTCGCCACCACCATAGGCATAGACCTGCTCGAAGGCAATCGGCATGTCGACCTCGCTGATATTTAAGGATGCAGAGAGTTCTTGGAGTGTCGTTTGAACAGATTGCGTGACTTCTTTGAGTACTGCTGCGACAATCGTCGGGTTTGAACCGTCAAGGTAAATCTCTATTTTTGGAGAAGAAACCGTATTAGGTGTCATGAGTGATGCAAGAAAATTTTGTGTGAAATTCGCAGGAAACAGAATTGCTACCCAGGCTTTTCCCTCACGAACAATCTGTCGAGCGGCCTCACCGTCAGTGTTTGTGTGCACGGAGAGAATGTCTTCATCAAGGTGCTGGGTAATGTTCTGAGCGAGGAATAAACCATCAGGTAGCAAAAGGGAGGACCCTGAAGGAATCCCAGTATCGTGATTCACCACCTCAACTGCGATACCTTTCACATCCCCACCAAAAGTGTAACCAAAAATAAGAATCATCAATAAGGGCATAATCAGAACAAATGCAAAAGTACGACGGTCATGTCTGAATTGAAGGAGCGCCCGACGGGAAAACGCCAACGTCCGTCGTAGTCTCACGGTTGTTTCCTCCCCGTTAAGAAAAGAAACGCCTCTTCAAGCGATCGAGTCCCTGTTTTTTCTTTCAGCTCATTCGGGCGTCCATCTGCAATAAGATGCCCTTGCCGGAGCAAACCAACGCGGGTGCAATGATCTGCCTCGTCCATGTAATGAGTGGTGATAATCACGGTGATTCCTTTGCGTGCTAATGACTCAAAATATCCCCAGAAGGCGGCTCGTAGCTCTGGATCAACACCAACCGTCGGCTCGTCGAGGAAGACAAGTGTTGGTTCATGAATCAACGCACAAGCTAAGCTTAAACGATGTTTCATCCCTCCGCTGAGTGTGGAGACAAGACTGTCACGCCACTCCATAAGATTGACAAAGGTAAGCATCTCGTGTTCTTTCTTCTCAAGCTGTTCCTTCGACATCCCATAGATACCACCAAAGAACAGGAGATTTTCATGCACCGTATTATCCAGATAGATCGCGGTGTCCTGTGGCATGTACCCAATCTGGTCCATGACGGATTTACAGGGGAGCGGATGCCCCAAAATTTTAGCAGAACCCGCTGTTGGTCGAAGCAGGTCACAGAGTATCTTAATGATGGTTGTTTTCCCCGAGCCATTCGGTCCTAAAAGCCCATAGATTTCCCCTTTGAAAATCGTAAGGTTCAGAGTATCCACCGCGGTGAACGTTCCAAATGTCTTTGTAAGATTATGTATCTCAACGACCTTTGATGATGCATCGAACAACCGGTCAAACGTCACCTTTCCAACTAATCCACAAGAAGAACAAGTAACTTTCACGGTTTCCCCTGCAGCGCTCGTGCAGAGAAGAATGGTTTTACACGATGGACAACTGACTTGTTTTTGCAGGAAACACGGCACCTTCACTGCTTTACATCGTGTGATTAAATTTAAGAGTTACTATGAAAAAAAACTATTTTAAAAAAAGAAAAAAAAGGTTGTATTTAGGTGTAGTCTCCCCAGAAATAGAGGGCTGGACCAACCGGTGCCATGAATCTGCCGATAAACGAATTGTTTTGAGCTCGTAAAAATCCTACAATCGGTAATGATCGCTCCGTACCGTTTACCAACGTAGAGATACGCCCAACTAAAAGGTGTCTTCTAAATGCGCCTCTTAGGTTTCCTGTTCTGTTTTCGGTCGCCCAATCACCAGTGAATCGACTACCACGAGCCCGCATCAAATAGGTTCCATTCATTGTCCCTACTATTGTTGCGTTTTGTCCTTGTCTTTTATAGCCGATACTGCCTTCGAACGTACCGTTTTGCGCTAGCGGCTGTGTCTGGGTTGACTGGGATGTCAATCCTGGTGCTGCAGCAGCAACGGAGACGCCCATAAATAATAGGCAGAGACTTAATGCCATTATTTTTTTCATCAAATATCCTCCGTTTAATTCGATTCTTAAGATAAGATAGAAGGTACGTATATTTAAGTTTATACAAACCATCAGAGGAGTCGTTTTATCGCGTTCATTATAAATATCTACATGGATGAAATCATTTGTGTTTTTAAGAGGATTTAGAAAAAATCGTGTCTATATAAAAATATGAATTATTTGAAATGCTAAAAATCCAATCAACGCACTGATTGGTATGGTAAGAATCCAAACCCAGACGATGTTCCGTGCAATCCCCCATCGCACCGCACTAAGTCGTTTCGTCGCTCCGACACCCATAATCGAAGTGCAAATAACATGGGTGGTACTCACCGGAATACCAGCGATGGACGCACCAAGGATAGTTGCAGCTCCCGCGGTTTCTGCAGCAAAACCATGTACCGGTCGAAGTTTCGTGATCCGATGCCCCATGGTTTTCACAATCCGCCATCCTCCAACTAGTGTACCAAGGGCGATAGCAGCATGCGCTGATAATATGACCCAGAAAGGAACCGGGAGATTATTCGGGTCGACAGAGGTACTAAAGTACCCGATACTAAATAACAGAGGAGTGATAATCCCCATGGTTTTTTGCGCATCATTGGTCCCATGGCTAAAGCTGTAAATACCTGCTGAAAACAGCTGAAGTTTTTTGAAATATCGATCTACTTTTGACTTTGAACTTCTTCGACATACCCATAGAATAGCAACCATGAAGAGAAACCCACAGATAAGTCCAATGATTGGGGAGACAAACATAAAGATTGCTGCAAGTTCGACGGTCTCATATTTTATGACAGAAAAGCCTGCCGCTGAAATCCCAGATCCCATGACTCCCCCGATGAGCGCGTGAGAAGAGGAAGTTGGAAGTCCAAGATACCAGGTAATGATATTCCAGCTTATCGCACCAATAAGTCCCCCAAGGACAATAAATGGAATAAGATCGGTGGCAACAATTTTCAGATGGATGATTTTACTAATGGTACCGGCGACGGCAACCCCGAATCCAAACGCAGCGATGAAATTAAAAAACGCGGCAAAACCAACCGCTTGACGGGGTGTGAGTACTTTCGTGGACACTACAGTTGCAATAGCGTTTGCTGAATCGTGGAAACCATTGGTAAAATCAAAAACCAACGCAAGAAAAATAATGATGACAACTATAATGACTAAATCAATCATTTCCGCCGTCCTACGTATACTTCACCAGGATATCTCCAATCACATCAGCGACATCCTCGCATCGGTCAATGGCAGCCTCCAAATCATCATACAGCTCTTTTGTTTTGATAATCTCGATCGGGTCTTTTTTCGTAAACAGTTCAGCGGTTGCCTTCCGTAGAAGGATATCTCCTTCGTTTTCCAAGGTGTTGACTTCTCGACAGTACGTACGGATCTGTTTTGCTTCTTTGAGGTTTCGCAGAAGACTGATTCCTTCGTTTATTTGGCGAGTAGTCTTTTGTAATATCTGTGCGAATTCAAGCATATATTTTGGAGGTTTCTTAATTTCATAGATAATCAATCGTTCGGAGACCGCCTCCAAATTATCCAAGATGTCATCGAGGGAGCTTGTTAATTTGGTAATATCCTCTCGGTCAATAGGAGTGATAAAGGTTTTATTCAGCTCTGAAAAAATATCATGGACCATTTTGTCCCCTTCGTTTTCTATCTGCTTTATTCTCTCCCGTTTTTTGTCTATCTCATTATAATGTTCTAGTAAATTCACTAATGCATCGACACCTAACAGCACATTTTTGCTTTGCTGTTCAATCATGTCAAAAAAATGTTTTTCTTGTGGTATCAACCAAGAGAGAATTCCCATATGATCACGTCTCTGTTAACTCATTTTTATGGAAAGTACCTACCCCTTTATCGCCATCCTTACATCTCATATCAGAATATAAATCCCACTGATTTTTCTGGTTTAAAAAAAAAGATTATTGTTCTTCAGCGACAAGGTAGTTGATCACATTTTCTGAGATATCCTCTGCATATTCTCCTGTTCTTCGAATGCTTTCGATGATATATCCAATCGATATTGCGACTATTCCTTTTTGTTGGAGTGCAAGCGTATTTATCTCTTCACAGAGCGTTTCAAGTTTTATAAGTGATTCAAACGTTTCATGTGATGCCTTGATGTCCTTTTTAAAAAGAGAATTCACACTATTATTAAAGATATCAAGTGAAAGTGTACTTGCGGTCAGAATTTTTTCGATGATTTTTCGGTCAAGTGAATTCGTGATAAGAGTCGGCGTGTTTTGTGCGATTCGCACAACATGATCACCAATCCGTTCAATAATTCTACTGATTAAAAAATAAGTCGAAGCAATCCCAATCGTGACATTCATTTTTTCTGCAAGGCTGGTATTTTGTAAAAGGATGTTATATTGTCGGGATACCAGCCAATGAAGCCTATCGACATCGTTGTCTCGTGAGAGTACATCATCAACAAGGGAGATATCCTTTGTTTTTAGTATGCGCATCACGTCTTCGTGCATTCCTTTCACTATGATGTACATTCTTTTAATGGTTCGATCAAAGGGCATCTCAGAGAGATTATGAAGATCTTTGAGAATGATCATTGTTTCTGTTTCTTCGATAATTTCTGGCCCGACAGCCAGTTGAGTAAAGGAACGAATCACATTACGTACCGCAGTGGACATTCTTGAAGGAGACGTTATTTTAATCGAGGTATATCCTGCGATATAAGCACCAATTAATAATTGGTGAAGATAGGTAGGTTTCGAGATGCGACTCATATCAAATTCTTTTATTTTCTGATGTTGTTCATGAGTAATTTTCGGTGTGATTAAGAGATTTCCATCTGATTGTATATGAATTGCTAATGAATCATTTTTTTTGATATGTGAGGATTTTATCCATTCTTTCGGAAGAACAATACTATAGGATGATCCACCAGTGACTTGTACACGTCGAATTTCCATCTATGAACACCAGATGCTCAGAACATGAATGTCTTTCTTAAGGATTTCTATAGGAATATATAGACAAAATAGAGCTATATATATCACTATAGAATATGTAGATAAAGTATATATTTTATGGAATAACTACCCCACGTAGGTGATTAAAATACAGAAAAAAACGAAAAAAGAAGGTATGTTCGTAATAAGCCTTCTCGCAATACTTATGCTAGTGGTCACACTGTTCAGCGGTTGCACACAAACAGATGAAAAAGAACAAGGGTTAGCTATCGTCGTCGTCGGACGTGACAGCGCCTCGGGGACACGGGAGTTCTTCTGGGAACATGTCATGAAAAAAGATAATTTCACCGCTACCATGCTTGAAAAGAATTCCAATGGTGCTGTTCATCAAACCGTCTCATCAACAAAAGGAGCGATTGGCTACGTCGGTCTTGGATATCTTGATGAAAACGTCAAAGCATTGAAAATCAATGGAATCGATGCTACGATTGCCAATGTCCTCGCAGGTACCTATCCGATCTCACGGGCGCTCAATATGTATACAAATGGAGAGCCAACAGGAGTAGCATTAGAGTTCCTCAAATACATTGACAGCACGGAAGGTCAAGCGATTATCGTAGATGAAGGATTCGTCCCAAAGACAGCCACAGGACCCTACGTCAAAGTTGACGGGCTCACCAGAAGTATCACTGTCGTCGGATCAACAACAGTACTACCCATCGCACAACTCGCGGCAGAAGCATTTAACGCACTGTATGGAACTAACCTCGTCGCAGTGAGCGGCGGGGGATCAAGCGTCGGTGTCCAATCAGTCGGAGCGGGATCAGCAACAATCGGTATGGCGTCACGAGAACTGAAATCAAGCGAAACAACATCATATCCAAATCTTGTAAAACATATCGTATGTAACGACGGGATTGCAGTCATAGTACACCCTGAAAACACCTATGTGCAGGATCTCACATTAGACCAGATAAAAGCAATTTACAACGGGACCTACACGAACTGGAATGAACTATAGAAAAACAACTTAAGGAAAAAAGGAAAAGATAGTAATATATTCGTTTCCCTCATTCTTTTCCGTTATACGACGCAGGAGGCAATATCGAGGAGTTCACATACAATGAAGACCAAAACAAAAGTGAATAATTTCTTTACTTTTTCAAAACGAAATAGAAAAGAAAAAGGTATTAAAAGCATTTTTTTCATCGCAGCAATCTTTGGAGTCATCATTATTTTTTCTATTCTTTTTTTTCTCTTAAGAGAAACTTATCCGCTACCAACTGACCTTTGGAGTTTCCTCTCGGGAACAAAATGGAGCCCAACCGAATCATTACAATTTGGCACCTATTCATTAATTGTCGGGACCTTGCTGGTCACATTTGGAGCGATGGTTCTTGCAATACCAATTAGCATCGGTGGAGCATTATTCATCTCTGAAATCGCCTCATCTCGTGTTCGATCAATCATCAAACCAGCTATTGAACTTCTTGCGGGAATCCCTTCTGTCGTCTACGGTTTTTTTGGATTGATTCTTTTGACGACCTGGATAAAGGATTTCTTTGGAGTACCAACAGGAGAAACCTGGCTTGCTGGTTCAATCATCCTTGGTATCATGGCGATTCCTACGATCACCACGGTCGCAGAAGATGCTCTCAAGGCAGTACCCCGCGAATACAAAGAAGGATCTCTTGCGATGGGAGCAACACGGTGGCAAACCATAAGCAAAGTTGTTGTACCCTCGGCTCTCTCTGGAATCACCGCGGCAATCATCCTTGGCGTAGGACGAGCGGTGGGAGAAACCATGGCAATACTGATGGTCTGCGGAAATGCAGCAATCATCCCAACCCCATTATGGAACATATTTTCTCCGATTCGAACCCTTACCTCGACCCTAGGAATTGAAACCGCTGAAGTACCCGTAGGAGGACCGCATTACCACGCGCTGTTCGGTATCGCAGTTCTTCTTTTGATCATCACCTTCATCATCAACATGAGTGCGGTTTATTTATTAGGAGTCTTACAAAAAAGACGCGGTGCAGCTGGAAAGAAGAAAAAACCACTGCTCTCAGTTACCCTTCTGGTGAAAATAAAAAAAATCTTTACCACTTTTACACTTCTTTTTCTCCTTCTGCTTTTGTATCTCATCACAGGTCTACTTATGACTGCTGTTCTGGTCATCATTGGTTGTTTCCTCTGGTTTATAAGAAAAAGACTTTCACAAAAGACTACGCAAAAAATAGCCTTTTCAGCTCTCGGGGCATCCATTCTCAGCATCATCATTTTCCTTGGAATCATCTTATCGTATATCATCATCAGTGGCGCAGGTGCATTAAGTTGGGAATTTCTCACTGAAGCACCACGAAGCCTGGGAAGAGCAGGTGGCATCTCTACGGCGCTTATTGGCACATTATATCTTGTTGCAGGTGCTATTGCAATTGCACTACCGATAGGTGTTGGCGCATCAATCTATCTTACAGAATACACAAAAGAAAGCACGATGACAAAAATCATTCGGACAGGGGCAGACCTGCTCAATGGAACCCCCTCAATCGTCTTTGGGCTTTTTGGGTTTGCCTTCTTCGTATTATACCTCAAATTTGGATTTTCATTGATCGCAGGACAAATAACCCTTGCGTTCATGATCATACCAACGATTCTACGAACAACAGAAGANNGCGACACGATGGCAAACCATCCGACGCGTTGTACTTCCTCCAGCGGCACCAGGGATTATCACTGGAGCTATCCTGGGTATTGGACGAGCAGCGGGAGAAACAGCCCCAATTATGTTCACCGCAGTTGCATTTTCCTCATTTTTCCCCTCATCTTTCTTAGAACCAGTCAATGCCTTACCTTATCATCTCTTCATTCTCTCAACAAATGTTCCTGGCTCAGCAGCGAAAAGTGCTGCAGGAGGAACCGCACTGGTGCTACTCCTTCTCGTGATTGGTTTTTACTCTATCGCGATTCTCTTACGAAATCATTATCAAAAAACGATGAAATGGTGAAAAAGCAACATGGTAGAAAAAGAAATCATAAAAACAGTCGACCTAAACCTGTGGTATGGAGAAAAACAAGCTTTGTTTAACATTAATATGAGCATTCTTGAAAACAAGATAACCGCTTTAATCGGTCCCTCAGGGTGTGGAAAATCAACTTTAATCCGATGTTTCAACCGTATGAACGATATGATCGATAAATGCAAAATCACAGGCAGTATCCTCTTTGATGGAAACGATATTTACCAACCGGACACTGACGCAGTGGAGATTCGGAAAAAAATCGGCATGGTCTTCCAAAAACCAAACCCGTTCCCAAAAAGCATTTATGAAAATATAGCTTATGGACCCCGTGTCCAAGGAAAT
Source organism: Methanobacteriota archaeon (assembly GCA_017885605.1). Lineage (GTDB taxonomy): Archaea > Thermoplasmatota > E2 > DHVEG-1 > DHVEG-1 > SM1-50. The sequence goes on from JAFNFT010000040.1 coordinate 20,561, forward strand.
AACAACAAAAAAGAACTTGATGCAATCGTTGAAAAAAGTTTAAAGGTCGCTGCATTATGGGATGAAGTCTGTGACCGACTCCAAGAATCTGCCATGGGTCTTTCCGGCGGTCAACAACAACGCCTCTGCATCGCACGATCACTCGCTATCGAACCGCAGATTATTTTAATGGACGAACCCTGCTCATCACTTGATCCGATTGCGACAGCGAAAATAGAGGACCTGATGCTGCAGTTAAAAAAGAAATATACGGTCATCATCGTAACCCACAACATGCAACAGGCTGCACGAGTAAGTGATTTCACTGCGTATATGTATCTAGGAAAGTTAATCGAATTCGGTAAGACGAAACAAATATTTGAAAATCCCCAACAAGAACTCACAGAAAATTACATTACCGGAAGATTTGGATAGGTGAAAGAATGGTAGAAAAATTCCATATACAATTAGAAAAATTAAAAGAAAAAGTCCTCGAGATGTCGAATCTGTCTACAGCAATGTTATGCACAGCGGTTGAGTCCCTGAAGAGTCTTGATTTAGAAAAAGCAGAATGGGTCAATTCAAAGAAAAAAGAGTTAGCAAAAATGAACGTAGACCTCGAGGAGGATGCATTACAATTAATCGCTTTGTATCAACCAATGGCCCGTGACATGCGGACGATCGCCTGCTGCCTGAAAATGATTGTTGACTTGAACCGTATCGGCAGGTACGGAAAAGACATCGCGAAAGTCACAACGGAGATATACCCAGGACCTCATATTAAAAAAATCGTCACCATCCCGCACATGAACGAGCTTGTCTGCAAAATGATTAATGATGCACGAACAGCATTTATCAACGGTGATCTATCGTTAATTAAGGATTTTTCCGAGCGGGATAACGATGTCGACTCACTCCGCTATTCGGTCTATCGGGAGTGCGTCAGTTATATGATGGAGAACCCTGCGAATATCACCATATGTACGCAGTATATCCTTGTCGCGCGATATTTGGAACGCTGCGGCGATCACGCGTGTGATATGGCCGAGGAGATCTACTATATGAACACCGGGAAGCGTATCGAGTTAAAATAAAAGGAAAAGACAAACTCATGACTGTAGAAAAAAAATTATTGATAAAGTCGATGGGATTTTCTTTTATCATAACACTCCTTCTAATAGTGATCGCGTATGTTCCAGTCTGGGAGATCATGAACGAGAAAGAAAGGGAGATTTTTCCTTTGTATGCCGTGATAAGCTCGCTTATCATTTTCTTCATTTTAACAGTGGTGTTCTATTTTGATATTCGAAATATATTAGAAAGAAAATCACTTTGAATCAGGTAGACTTTGAATTTGATGTGAAAACCAGGGAATCTACTCTAGAATAAAATATATATAATAGAAGTTGAATTAATTTTTTATTAACAAATATAAAATAGGGGAGGATTCGAGAATAGAGGGAAATCTTCTCGCATCCCAGTGATATCAATATTCCTTAAAATGATTTGGAGGGAAAAAAATGAAAAAGAACAAGGTTGTAAAAGCAATAGTTTCTTTTCTCGTGCTGTTTGTTCTTCTTATCACATCAGCACAGGCAATGGGCACAGGTATCGTATCGAAAAACGATAAACAAATGGAGAGCAGAGGATGGTACTGGAAACCATCATACCCAAACTATGCACCGCAGGGACTTCCTGATTTTAGTCAGCAGCAAGACCAATGGAAAAAAATAGCACCAGGACCAAATAACATGATTGATTCAACTGTTTCGGGAGATGACATCTACAATCCAACTGAAAATTGCATCGCCCCTGGTCCCGATTGTGCTTTGAATAGCACAGCTGTCGGTGATGATGTTGAAGAATGGGCATTCTGCGGCCCAGTTGCGGTTGCAAATTGCTTCTGGTGGTTTGACTCAAAATTCGCAGATCCAGAAGGTACCCCTGGTGACGGAGAAGACCAGTTTACACTCGTGCAGGATTACGGGGCTGGCGATGACCATGCGACAACCAACGTCCCACTACTTATTCAACGCCTTGCGCGAGCGATGAACACCACCGACAAAGGTACCACCTATGTCGACGATATGAATACTTCGATTACTGATTGGCTTACCACCTATGGACTGACAGATAAATTCACGGTGCAGACCTACGATCGACCAACCTTTAGCGATATAGAAAACGAAATCGAACGGAGCCAAGACGTCATTCTCTTACTGGGAGATTATGACTATATCATCGGACCTTTGATGGTTGACCAATCGCAGCTTTTAGGACCGGTCCTGAAAGTATTACAAATCAATGCCTTGTGGGATTCACAAGGTTTTATCCCAACAGCGACAAGGCTTGATGCGATTGAAATCCTGCTTCAGAGCGTGAGCACATTCACGCCGACTGACGTCGAGGTGAATGTCTCTGATAATCGTCCTGGAAATCTGCTTGGACAATCCATTGTCAATCCAGGATTCCTCCCAGGTCAAACATGGGTTCGGTTCAATTTCAATCCCTCCATTTCACTCACCCCGGGCTCAACTTATTACTTTGACGTTCGTCAGCTTGTCGAGGACCCCCATTACTATTGGAGTTACGATGTTGGCAATCCATACCCCCTAGGACAAGCATGGAAAGATAACGTCCTTTCTACAATAGATTGGGCATTTCAAACAGAGTACTACAATCCTCCACCACATTCTGAAAGAAAAGCAGGACACTACGTGACGTGCGCAGGAGTCAACTCAGAGGAATTGAAGATTGCACTCAGTGACCCCATCGTTGATATCGCTAATCCCTCACCAAACGATCACAATGATGCGACGTACGTCTCGCATGATATCTACAACGTCTCTGTTGATGCACCACAATCTGATATCAATACGCAATGGTGGCTGACCGATTATGAAGCTGGGCACAATTATACCGTGGTTGAGCAGGCAGTCGTCATCTGCCCAGTCCCCGATACCACGAAACCGACTCTTGAGGTCACCAAACCAATCTACGCACTCTATTTCATGAATACGCAAATCATGCCGCTTTCAGGGGGAACCCTGATTATCGGACCAATTGATGTGGACGTGACCGCGATAGATAATGACTCAGGGGTTGATCGTGTGGAATTCTACGTCAATCTGCAACTAATTGGAACCGATACGACCGCACCTTACAGTTGTTTGTGGAATCAGTCAGCATTTTTCAGACAAACTCTCACGGTCAAAGCGTTTGATAAAGAAGGAAACGTTGCCTCCAAGGATCTCGAGGTTTGGAAGTTCTTTTAAACCCTCATCTTCCTTTATTTTTTTATACTATTCAAAAGAATATCAAAGAGAGAATAATTTATTTGTAGGTATTGCATGTTTCCTAATCGAGGCAGATGAAATCTTCACTCTTGTTTGTTGAACCACCACGGAACTTCTGGTTTGTGATGGGTGAGTACCTCCCGCCACCGTCCTCTTTGTTGATTCTTGCTGCCTATGTAGAACGAGAACTCCCAGGAGTTGACATTGATATTGTGGACTGCCAAGCAGACCGACTTGACTGGAAAGGTCTTGAGAGATATATCGAGTCAACAGATCCATCCATTGTTCTTACCTCTGGTTTTACGACAAATGCGTACACCTGTGCAAGGACCTGTGAGATAGTAAAAACCGTTAGCCAAGATATTGTAACAATCGTCGGTGGTATTCATTTTTCGTTTACCACTGAAGAATCACTTCGAAACTATCCAGAGATCGACTATATCGTGAGAGGCGAAGGGGAACAAACTGTCGTTGATCTTATTAAAACATTGCAAAACAAAGGAAAAATAAGTGATGTAGAAGGGATTTCGTATCGTAAAAATAATACTATTGTTCATACTCCTGCACGTCCGTTAATTGAAAATCTTGATATGCTTCCATATCCAGCATATCATCTCGTAGAAAAGAACCTGAAACGATATCATTTTACAATGATGGCTGGGAGGAATACAAGATACATGATTTTAGAAGGCGCACGAGGATGCGAACATCAATGTTCTTTTTGTACCCAATGGAACTATTGGGGAAGCAGATGGAGGACTAAGTCAGCGAAAAGGATCGCTGATGAAATTGAATTCCTCCATAACACCTATGGGGGTGTGTTCCTCTGGCTTGCAGATGACCATATGGGACTAAGCTCCCGGGGAAAACAATTATATGAAGAGCTCCGACAGAAACAATGCAAGGATGACATCATGCTCTTCTTCCAGGCACGAATCGATGATATCGCCCAGCATCCTGATCTGATTGGAAATCTCCGTGAGGTGGGTACTTATTGGATTTTATGTGGTGTTGAAACTGATTCACAGGAAATATTAATTGAATATAAAAAAGGAATCAAAACACAAGATGCATACCAAGCGATGAAAATAATGAAGCAAAAAGATATTTTCTCTCAGGCGATGTTTGTGATTGGCGCACGAAGAGACACTCATGAATCAATTGAACGGCTCCGTGAGTACAGCAATGAACTAACTCCAGATATTGCGATTTATACAGCGCTTACACCATTCCCGGGAACGATTTACTATGAGACAGCAAAAAAAAATGGGTGGATTGAGGATACTAATTATTCGAATTATGATATGGCGCATGCGATCATGCCAACGGATACACTTACACGAAAGGAAGTCCAAGAGGAACTCTGGCGTTGTTATAAAACGTTTTATGGTTCGGTGACAAAAAACATCGCGGGTGTAATTTCAAATAACAAGCTGAAACGGACGTTGTACCGACATATGGCTGGGCAGTTTGTCGTTGAAAAATTGAGGAGATTGATTTGAAGTATACAAGGACTCTTTTGGTATACCTTGCATTCTCTTTTATTGCAGCTGTTCTGATTATTCTTTTAGTAGGCACGACACCGTCCGATACACGGCCTATCTCGTTTTTAGAGAAGGGTGGACTTGCCTGCATATTCATCCTCTGTTGTATCATTGGTATTTCTTTTACGTTGCACCCCAATTGGGTACGACGATATTTTTCTAAGTTTAAGGACGAAGAAAAAAATACGCTGCCACAGGGAAAACGATCGTTTCAGGGTCATCACCCAGATTGTTCAACGTTTCAGAATCATACGGTTCAATGGAAAGAAAGGACTTGGTGCGCAGGGTGCTTTGGCCTATTGATTGGATTGTGTGTTTCAATCCTTTTAATGATTTTGTATGCGGTAACAGATTTCCAATTCACAAAAATGATGTCTTATTTCTTGCTTCTCCTCGGATTGTTCATACTTCCTGTTGTTTACGTTGAAATCCTATATCGGAGCAGACATGCGATAGTACATGTTGTTATCAACAGTCTCATGCCCCTTAGTTTTTTCATCATCACGATTTCAGTAGGAGGAATCACCGGAAAATTTATCTATGGTTTTTTTACCATACTACTCTGTTTTCTTTGGCTTGATACCAGGATACAACTCTCGAAATGGCATCATAGAAGCCTCTGTACACATTGTTTTGAATCCTGCAAAATGTTTACGGACCCTGCTTAACGTTTCGAGATGAGACGAAGACCAAAAATGATGATGAAAATCGCAATGACGATTGCGAAAATCCAGTTCCATTGAACTGTGTTGACCCATGAAAGCTGAGTCGGATAGCTTTTTGCCATATCTTTAAGTACTACTTCAAACAGAATCGCAAGACCAATAAGGACAATAATGACTCCCCAGAACACTGCCCATCCACGACCGCTTTTTCCACCAGCACATTGCTCCTCGCATCGTTGATCCCGTTGTTTGTCAGACTCCTGTCTTGAACCAGTGAGTGACGCCCCACAGCTTTTACAAAAGGTTGCATCATCTTCATTTTTTGTTCCGCATTTCGCACAATATACCATACCTTTGGCCTCCAACCACTCATCTGATAATCATACCTACTATTTATACCCTTTTTTATGGTTTTTTCTCTTGATTCTTTGGCAGATTCAGCATCAAAATCACATACCCGATCAGTAGGACGAAGACAAAAATTGTTGGTAGACTATTCTCAAGTGATAGCGCTGCAGTCCGAAGATCAGGGATAGTAGTAAAATGAGTGCTTGCATCATAAAGAATCTTTGAAATAATCCAGCAGAAAAGGACGAAAAAAATAGCATACAAGAGCGGCGAAAACACCTTGAATTGAAAGAATTTTCTTGAAAGGTATTGTGTGTAATTTGAAAGCAAGCTCAACGCAAAAAGCGGTAAGATATACACAAGGAGGATAGCGGCACCGGTGTGTATTTCCGGGGTTTGTTGATTAGGAAGTTGCATCACCATGATAACAACACGAAACACAATTAAAAAAATGAAGCTTTCAACCAATGGTCCAATAACACCAAAGGTTTTATTATACCAGTTCTCCGCATGGTGACTCACCCGGTTCATTCTCTGTTCAAATTGTCCTGCTTCCTTTTGGGTCGTCTCATGGACTTTTTTTGCAGTCTGTGTTATGTTGTCTCCTACTTTCTTGCCCACCTGTTCCATATTTTGTGCAAATTGCTTCGCGTGTTGTTCAATGGTAGACCCAACATCAGAATGCAAGGAAACGCCGCAGTGAGTACAAAAGGTAGCATCATCATCGTTTTTTATTCCGCATTTCGGACAATTCACCATACTTTTCTCTCCAGGCTATGAAATCATATCGACTCATTCTTTAAAAATATACCTCTCACAAGAATATGGGGAGAACTGATGTGCACCCAGGAAAAAAAGATTCTATTACTCTGGTTTCATTTGGGTCTGTGGAGGTTCTTCTTCCGTGACCTCTTCATCAGTCATTGGTTCTTCTTTTTCTGAAGACTCACTCTGCTTTTGATTTACGACATGTCCAATGACCTTTTTTGCTAAAAACTCTCGGATTTCCTCAGGTTTTGTCGAATCAATACCAAAATACTCTGGGAACAACCGGGTCGTCGTCAGAACCTCTGTGGCGCCATGCGGCTCTGAATGAACCAAATGCATACTCATCAGCTGGTCCACATCACCATAGATCCGCTCCCCTATCATATGACGGAGATTCGACTGTTTGACGGGTTGGTGAAACGCGATCAACGCCAGGGTCTTTAGGAGATCGGTTCGAATCTCTGGTTTTGCCACCATCATCGATTTATCGGTAAACGTTTTTTTCACCTGCATGATGAACTTATTGCCCGCTTTCACGATCTCAAGAGAGGTGTCATCTTTCCGGTCAATGTTATAGGACTGCATGAGATTCTCAATCGAATCTGTGACATGTTTCGGTGATAACCCTGTTGTCTCCTGCATCTCCTCGACACTGAGTGGTTTTCCTGCAGAGAATAACAATGATTCAACAATGCGGTCTTCTTTGACACTCATACCTGTTCTCCACCTATGTATACCCTATTGTTTTAATAAAAATTTCTCCATATGGGAATTTCTGTTGATGAACAATAATCTTTTTTTCATATGCGAGGAATAAGATAGAGATAAACGTTTTAATACGTTCCTCAGCGCTCTCGACCTTACAAAGCTCATTGAAATTTATGGTCTCTTTAGAAAATTGACAGATCCGCTCCCAGACGGTTGCGACATCCTCCTCTAAATGATCCTCATGGGCTGAACCTTTCATTGCTTTCCATGCCTTTTGCTCAAGGAGTATTCGTTCTTCTTGTCGTAAGTTATCGAGGAGCTGGTACTGTTCTGATTCTTTCCGCACCTCGTCAAACGCGCTAAGCAGCTCAATGAGGGTGACTTTCCTGGTTGAATCACGTCGTAATGGTTCCTCAAGAGGCGGCTGTGGCATTTTCATGAGAAGATTGGTGTATGAATACTCGTCATCATTGGCTAGCCATGAGGAAGTCGGGATATCCTCCCAGCCGAACCCCTGTTCGATTTCCTCTTCTTTTGTCTCCATGTTTACGACGAGATGATCGCTTTGCATCCGCAGGACCTTCCAGGCCATGTAGATAATCTTGCCTGCAGTGAGTAAATCGATTTTCTCTTTCTTCGCACGTTTCAGGTACATTGTTGAGAACCCAACAAGATCGATATCCCATGGGTTCATATGCTGGTTCAACACCAGATCAAACGCAAGATACACCGATCGATCAAACGGGTCCTGAATAGGTGTTGACTCACCGGTGGCTGCTGCTTTGGCCATCTCAAGATACTGGTTGATCCGGGTCATGTCATTGTTTTCATCGATTAAGGCCTTATGGAATAACAAATGGTTCATGACGTCATTATCCAGCTCCATGGGGGAGCACCTCCTGCACACTCGTCTTGATTTCTCCTTTTGGTCCGACGGAATCCGGGTCGATATTTCCAATCATCTCAGAGATACCGGAATCATGCATCGTGACCCCATAGAGATAGTTTGCCTCTTTCAGCGCTATCTTCCGGAGTGATACACTGATGAACTGGGAATGTTCCGCTCGATTCTTAATCATGCGTGACACGATCTCCGCATTCACACCATCCAGGAACATGTCTATCTCGTCAAGCACGTAGAACGGGCTTGGGTCATACTGCTGAATCGAAAAGATGAATCCGAGCGAGGCGATACTTTTCTCGCCACCAGAGAGCGCAGCGAGTCGTAAGACTTTCTTTCCGTGAGGTCGTGCTTTGATGGTGAGACCTCCTTCGAAGACGTTCTCCTCGTTCTCTAATAAGAGTTCTGCTTCTCCACCCTCAGATAACTGTGCATAGATCTCTTTGAAGTTCTTGTTGATCTCATCATACACCTCAAAGAATCGTTCTTTTTTCTTACTTGTAATCTCACCAACGAGTTTTACGAGGTTCTTCTTCTGCATATTGAGATGATCGATGTCTTCATCGAATTTCTTTTTGCGCTCCATCTGATGCTCGTACTCCTCAAGAGCCCGCATGTTAACCGGCTCTAGACCCTGCATGGTCTGTTCGATAGAGAGAATCGTCTCTTTCATAGACTCGAGCGTCGGGAGTTTTGTGTGTTTCATCTCCACATGATACAATTCGATCTCCTGGTCAAGCTCCTTGAGGGAGTCATCAAGGGTTGGTAAGCGGTATTTCGCCCGCGCGATCAAATCAAGATAGGATTCNNAGTTCGTTTTGGTCTTTCCCTCGGGTCTCTTTGAGCTCTTGTATCGAGTGTTTCAAGGTCTCGACATCAGCATCAATCGTGGTGATTTTCTCGGAAAGCTCGGTTTTTCGTTCATTCAGTAACTCGATTTTCTTTTGGATGGTCTCTTGTTCGCTGCGGAGTTTCAACGTATTTTCCTGGAGCTCTGAGACCGTTTTTTCAAGACCTCGGACCGCCTGCGCAACCTCTTTTTTCGTACTTTTCAGGAGGTGTTTTCCTTTTTCTTCTTTTAAAACATCTAACTCTTTGAGACGTTTTTCACACTCGTTTAGTGAGAGAAGAATCGTTCCAGACTCTGCTTCAATCGACTGCTTTTCTTTGAGTTTACCTTCGAGGTCCTTTATTAGAATATCTAATTTCCCTTGGAACTCTTTCTTTCTGATTTCAAGATCTTTTGTCTGTGTTCCTGCATCGGTTTCTCCTTTGAGCGTTCGGAAGACATTCTCGAGTTCCCCGATGTCCTTTTTCAACTGCGAGAGCTCCTCGGACAACTGGTCTTGATGTTGGATGGCTGCCGTTAACTTTCTGGTGATCTCATCAAGGGTCTGTTGATCTGCGCTGCCAAAGGAAAGACGTTCGCTGGGCGGGCTGCCCCCGATCATCGCACCGCTTGCTTCAATCAAATTCCCTTTCATGTCGACAAGTCGGACGCCACCCATCAACCGTCGTGCATCAGATAATGTATTCACGATCACGGTGTCGCCAAACACGTACCAAAACGCACCCCGGTACTCCTGATTAAAGTTCACCAGGTCGATGGCAAATCCTAGGGAGCTTTCATCTCGTACTGTCATGAGGGATTGCGCGCGAGGTTTCCCGACAATCATCTTGTTTATCGGTAAAAACGTCGCTCGCCCTAACTTCTTTTTTTGTAAATATCCAATTGCTTCGGCTGCCGCGGCATCATCTTCCACGACCACGGCCTGCATCCGGGGGCCGGCAGCAATCTCTAGTGGCAGTTTGTATTTCTCATCAACATGCGCAAGCTCCGCAATTGTTCCCCGGACACCAGGAAGTTCTCCGGAATTGCGTGCAGCAAGAATGGACTCAACCGCAGAATTATACTTCGCTCCGACGGATTGTGCCGCGTCACGTTCCGCCTGCAGTTTTGATTGTTCCCGCTGTAGTTTCAGAATCGCTTTCTCAAGATCAGCAAGCTGTTCTGTTATGTCCGATTCCCGTTTTTTCTTTTCAAACAACTGTTTTTCGGATTCTTTTACTTTCTTACTGCTCTCCTGTTTTCCCTTCTGAAGTTCACTGACCTGCCAGTCGATATCCTTCAGCTCAAACTCATAGGTGGATTTTGTCTCTTGCAGTTCAGCGACCTGTAACTCCAATGCATCCTGTTTTTCTTTCAGCCGATCACGAGTCAGCTCATAGTCATGTTTCTCGTTTTGTGTGTTATTGTAATCCTCCCTCATCTTGACAAGCTCTCGGGTGATATCCATTGAGGTATCATCGGATTGTGCGATTTCTTCCCGTAATTTTCCTAATTCCTCCTCTTTCGTTTTGAGTGTTGTTTCAATATCCTGGATTTTTGTAGTCAGCTCCTCTTTTTGTTTGGTGTATTCGTCGAGCTCCTTTGTGATCTCATCAAGTGATGTTTCCAGTTCTTCCTTTTCTTTTTTCTTCTCAGTTACCTCATCGTTTGAGTAGTTGATACGTTCATCAATTTTGATTGTCTCAGAGCGTAACGTGTCAATCTTTTCTTTAATACCAGATGCCTCATCTCCCCCGGCCGCACCGATTTTCTTTTCGATCTCATCGAGTTTCTGCTGCAGCTCCGTATATCGTGTTTTCAATGTTTCTTTTTGTTCTTCGAATTTCTTCTGCTCCTGTTCATAGGACTCAATCTGTTTGTTTACTTCGAGGATCTGTGATTCGATTTCTTGTTTTTTCTTATACGCGATGTTGGCTTTTGTTTCGTACAGCTTATCCTTCAGCTCTTTGTATTGATACGCGGCATCCCGATCTTTCTTTAACTGGCGAATCTGACTGGTGATTTCATTTAAGATAATGTCGATGCGCTCCAGGTTCTTATCGACGTCCCCTCGTTCTTTTTCCGCTTTTTCAATATCCTCATCAAAAGTGCTGATACCAGCGATGCCATCAATGATTTTCCTTCGATCAACAGACCCCATCTCGACAAGACTGGTGACATCACCCTGTTTAATGATGTTATACCCTTCCCCGGAGATGCGAGCATGGGTGAGCAGATCGATAAACTCAGTATAGGATGCTGCACGATTGTTAATGTAAAAGTAACTGTAATAATTGTCCGGGTTGTCTTTTAACGGGGCTCGTTTGATCATCCTAGTAAGAACGACTTCGTCCGCAGTAATCGGCATCTTCCGCTGTGAATTATCAAAAACTAAGGAGACCTTACAATATTTTGATGGATTCTTCCGATTTTTCCCTCCATTGAAGATCAGGTCGGTGAGTCGCCCTGCGCGCATGACCTTGGAGCTTTTTGGGCCGAGGACGAAAAGAATCGCATCAACGATATTGCTTTTCCCAGACCCATTTGGTCCCGTAATCGCAGTAAACCCTGGGTAAAACGGTACAATTAATTTATGTCCAAAGGACTTAAAATTTTCCATCTCAACTTGTTTAAGATACACAGTCATCCCTTTCCACTAGAGAGCACGTCCACTCCTACGTTATCATTATCCGGCATCCCATTAAGGAGAAACAGAAAACTGTATATAAAATTTTGGAGCTAATTGTTATCATCTGTTAAAACATTATTTTTAAAATAAACCATACATGAAACATCTTGGTAGGGAGAAACTCTTCAACTCATCTGCTGGGTTTATTAAGAATCAGAAAATATGGTATGCGTGTCGTGGAGAAGGCAAGGATTGGTGTGGAATGATTATCTGTGAAGGGTTAACGAAAACGTTTGGTTCAGTCATTGCGATACAGGATTTTAACCTAGAGATACCTGATGGTTGCATCTTTGGACTTCTTGGGCCGAACGGCGCAGGGAAAACCACGACCATGCGGATGCTCTCCTGTCTTATCCAACCGACATCCGGGAATGCACACATCGATTCCTACGAGATCGGTAACAAAGGAGATGCACAGAAAATCCGCGGGATGATTGGTCTGCTCCCAGAAGTACCTGGTTTGTACGAAACCCTCGGGGCGTACAAGAACCTTGATTATTATGGACAGCTCTACGGCGTATCAAAAGAACAACGGGAGGAATCCATCCGGACAACATTGACAAATCTTGATTTGTGGGATCGACGAAACGAGGCAGTCGGTGGTTTTTCCAAAGGGATGAAACAGAAGATTGCGATTGCACGTGCATTGATCCATGACCCGAAATATATTTTCCTTGACGAACCAACTGCGAGTCTTGACCCCATGGCAGCAAAAATAGTCAGGGAATATATCCTCGAAATGAAAAAACTGGGAAAGACCATTCTCATAAACACACATAATCTATCTGAAGCAGAACGTATCTGCGACACGGTTGCTTTGGTGAAAAACAGGACGGTGAAGATCGGGAACCCAAAAGATCTTGCTAGAGGATTGTTCACACGGACCATCAGTATTACAATGCAGAACATCCCCTCGACGTTACTGAAAGATATAGAATCGTTAGGTCTTGTCTCGCAAGCACAAGTGAAGGGAAAACAGTTGATTTTCAATGTGAGAAACCCAGAGGAAGATAACCCACAGGTACTCTCTTGGTTGCTCAAACAAGGTCTCCAAGTTCAATTCGTGAACGAGGAGGAACATTCGTTAGAGGATGTCTATCTCAAACTCATCGAGGAGGCTGGTCGGTGATGCGCTGGCGGAATGCTTGGATAGTGATGCGGAAGGACCTTGACGAATTCAAGAAACAGAAATTCGTGATTGGATCCATCATCGCCATGCCCATTATCCTTGGGGTTGTCATGCCACTTGCCATGTTTGTTCCCATGGTGACCATGGTTCCCCTTGACCGATCATGGGATATCGACGGACTGCTTCAAATCGGCAGCCTACCTGATGACGCAGTCACCCCCTGGACAAATCAGACGATAGAAGATGCTTCCATTGATGCAACGATTTTTAGACATACGATACTGAAAAACGCTTCACTGACACATTGCATCATTGAATCATGCATCATTGAAAACACGACAGTCGTGGATACAACCATCACGAACAGTTCATTATCAAATTCATATCTCATGAACGTTACCGTGATTCATTCAGAAGGAACAAGACTGGATGGAAGATTCATCCTCGCCATCTCATCAAACCTAATGTTTACGAGAACAAAACCATCGGAGATCGATCAGGTGCTTCCTTTGATGTTCAACATGATCCTTATGATTTTTATTATCATCCCTGCGACGCTTCCAACTATCATCGCCACCTATAGTATCGTCGGGGAGAAGAATAACCGAAGTTTAGAGCCACTGCTTGCAACTCCGACAACCGATGGTGAGCTGCTCGCGGGGAAGATTTTTTCCTCGTTTCTCCCTTCGATGGGAGCCACACTTCTTGCATTTACCCTGGGGGTTATTCTCCTTGATATTGTGTTGATCCCAAAAGTAGGCTACCCTCCTCTGCCGAATCTTACCTGGATTTTATCGATGGTGCTACTTGCGCCAACCGCCTGTTTAATGAGTGTCCTCGCATGCGTCCTTGTCTCCTCGAAAGTCAGCGATGTCCGGGCAGCACAACAGCTCGGAGGCTTCATCGTCATGCCAGTCGTCTTACTAATGCTGGGAGTGTTAGCAGGGTTTATCTTCCTCTCACCGGTCATGATTTTTGTTTTTGCAGGGTTGTATGGATGCCTTGACCTGGGTCTTTTCTTCTTTGCAAAAGCAATCTTCAACAGGGAAGCAATCCTAACGAAGTGGAGTTGAAAAAAAAATATCCCCTTGTGTTAATAACCGAATTCTTTGATTGCAAAACCCCATTTTTTTTCGATTCTTTGTTTCAGCCCATCGTTCATCGTATACTGATCTTTTTTTATGACCAATTGAGTGCGAAGATATATGTCAAACGCAGGTGTAGCGTCTCGAAATCCTTCCAACTGTAATGTCTCATAGATGTTTTTTATTTCTTGAAATGGCTGAGTAGTGAAGTCTTCATAGCGGACTTGGACGAGGTTTCCTTTGGGAATCAACTCGCGTTCCGTTATGTATTTTTGAATTATCCGGGTGTAAAGATTCATCATACTTTCTTCGACATCTTCAATTCTTGGTGGTTTTTGTATACAAAAAAGAGGAACCGCTATCCTCATGAACTTCATCATGGAGAAATAAAGGTCATAGGGGTTTCGATACAGAAAAATAAACTTTGCATCAGGGAACATTTCCAGCAATATCTTTATTTTTCCGGTGTTATCCTGATTTTTTAACACTAACTGTTTTCCCTTGCGATACAGGGTGATTTTCTTTAAAATATACAGGTAATACCGTTTCCAATCAGTAATGGTTTCTTTCGGGACATCATCCATGCAGACATAATTATTGTAAAATTCCATGTTTTTTGGAAAACACCATCCATGATAATACGAATACGGGCAGAACGCGCCAATCGCATATTGGTCTTCTTGAGGATAGTCTGCATTCATCGGCACGTCATCCATCGGTCTTTTTTTTGGGATACTGGAACTCACAAGGGGTTTGAAGATCTTCTCACTTCCGAGAAAGACCCCGGGGAGATACGCCTGGAATGTTGTAAGATAACCAAGATTGTTATCCTGAGAGAGGACATTATGCAGATACGTTGTACCGCTCCTCCAATGACCGATGATAAACAGGGGAGGATGAGTGATTTCTGTTTGTTCTATGCGTGTATCGAATTGTATTCGTTCTTTGATGCAAAAAGGTAACATAACCGTGCTAAGAGTCAATGAATAGATCATTCGAGGGATGTATTGTGCATCAATCTTGAATTTATTCTGAGCGAGAAGATACAGGAAATTTGGAAAAGTATATCCAGGGAGCGGCGTATTTTTTACGTAGAGGACTCGTTCCTTTAAATTGTCATACTCCATGGAGCCAGGATATTTCCTCGTCTCTTATTTAAAAGTTATGAACGTCAGCAGGAATTCATTTTTTCATGTTTTTTTGCCGTTTCATTCAATAGTACATAAAATAGGGGATGAATTTGGAAAAAACTATATATAGATATCATTTGTTAATTATTGAAGGGAAAAATATTATGTTTAAAGGAAGATTATCAGGTTTATCGAAGTTGAAATATCGCGCTGAATTTCGGTGGATGGTATTTTTCATCATTTTTTTATTACTCGGCGCATATCTACCAATATCATCGTCTCAGCAGGCAAATCAAACTCCGCTACCTTTGAATTTTTCTGAAGGACAAATTTTATATGCACCGATGTGGACCACAACAACGTATTTACGACGTGCTGATGGATCGTTGAATCGTTCCTGGGCAAGCAGCTATTTCCCTGGTGAAGCTGTGTGGTGGTTGGGTGACGGAACGATTCTTCGGACCATACGAACAGGAGACGGTGGTGGTGCTGGAGGGTCTGGTGGTGGTGTTCAAAAAGTTGAATGGGATGGGACTATCGTATGGGATTTTCGCTATAATACCAATGGAGTTCTTACTCATCATGACGTTAAGTCATTACCCAATGGGAATGTGTTGTTGATCGCCTGGGAAACAAAAACCCGTACCGAGGCTATCGCTGCAGGAAGAAACCCATCTTACGTATCCAATCAAGGGATTAAACCTGATCATATTATTGAAGTTCAACCGACTGGACCAACAAGTGGAACAATCGTCTGGGAGTGGCATACCTGGGATCATCTTATTCAAGATTATGATTCTTCCAAGGCTAATTATGGTTTTGTCGGAGATCACCCTGAGTTAATAGATGTGAATTATCAGACGTCAACGGAAACAGATTGGATGCATACGAACTCTATTGATTATAACCAGGAGTTTGACCAGATATTGATCAGTATCCATAATTTTAATGAAATCTGGGTCATTGACCATAGTACCACAACAGAGGAGGCCGCAGGTCATACCGGTGGGAACAGCGGGAAAGGCGGCGATCTTCTGTACCGTTGGGGCAACCCAATGACCTATGATGCAGGCACGACGAGTGATAGGAAATTATTCAGTCAGCATGATGCGTCATGGATCGATAAAGGATGCCCTGGTGAAGGGGACATCCTTGTCTTCAACAATGGGGCGAACCGTCCTGGCAGTCATTATTCAACAGTTGATGAAATTACTCCCCCGGTGGACGAGAACGGTGAATATTATCTACAACAAGGGTCCGCGTACGGACCGACAGCGCAAACATGGATTTATATAGCGAACCCTCCAACGAGTTTTTATGCAAACCATATCTCCGGTGCTTGGCGGCTCCCCAGTGGAAACACCCTCATCACCAATGGGGAAACAGGGCACGTCTTTGAAGTTACCCCTGAATTAGCAACTGTTTGGCAATATAACACAGGAGGCCAAGTATTCAAAGTCGTATATATTCCTCCTCAAGCTGAAGAGCCACCAGAAAACGAGACGACCCCGGATTTAGACTGTTCTGGAAGTCTTTCATGGACCGATATCAAACCTGGTGCGACCGTGGTTGGAAATTTTCAGGTGCAAAATATCGGTGATAAAGCATCGTTATTGAACTGGACGGTGAACACCTCATCAATTTCTTGGGGGACATGGTCCTGTAACCCAGAATCAGGGGTACGGCTAACTCCAGAGGACGGATCGGTCACCGTTCTTGTTTCCGTCGTCGCTCCTGATGAATCAGAGACAAATTTCCAAGGATTCCTTCGAGTAGAAAATATTAATGACCCGACCAATTTTGATACAATCCCCGTGACTCTTACCACACCAGTGAACATCATTCCTCATTGGCTGATGTTCTTCCAACAGTTCCTATTTAATTTTTTACATACGCATCCTTTTTTGGAGACACTTATAAATAATTATTGTTCCTAGGAAGACGCCTCTTAAAACGGAAAAGAGGAATAAAATAGGAATAACCCGCTTCAAAGATCTTTCTTCTACCGTTTCTTACTCTCGCTCTATCGATGGTGAATTTGTGATAGATTTGGGAAGAATGTTTATTAAGAAAACAGGAATAATTGGATCGGACTATGTCGAGATCATCATGGAGGTAGAAGTATTTCCCTCTCACAGACAGACTCTCAAGGAAAATATATCTTTGAGTCACCTACAGACTTCGAAAGAAGTTACCCTGATGACCTCCAGGTTCAACGAGTAAAAAACAAAACCGATTTTAAGATATTTTATCAAGTTCCGTTTCAGGTATATCATAATAATCCTTTTTGGGTTGCACCATTTTGGAATGAACTGAAGGGTTTTTTTAAGAGAAATAATCCATTTTGGTCCCATGCAGAATGTCACTTATTCATCGCCAGGAAACAGAAGAAAGTCATCGGTCGAATCGCTGCAATCATCGACTACGCGTATTGCGAGGCAGTCGGAGAACAAATAGGGTACTTTGGTTTTTTTGAAAGCATCGATGATTACGAATGCGCACAGGTATTATTCCAGAGTGCCCAAGATTGGCTTGTATCAAAAAAAATGACGGTGATGCGCGGCCCCATCGATGGTCGTATCGATGTCGGATGTGGCTTTCTCTATACCGGTTTTGACTCACGATCAAGTGTGCTTTCCACCTATTCACCAGCCTATTATCTCTCCTTTGCAGAGAAATTTGGTCTAAAAAAATCTCGGGATTTTTTCCATTATTCTATCGATTTAACAAAACCGTTACCAAAGGACCTTGAAGAAAAAGCACGACAATGCTTATTGTCTGGTGTACAGGTTCGTCCTTTCAATCGCCTCCGCACCGGAAGGGAGCTGAAATGGTGGATTAAGCTTTTTTTAGAGACATTCTCCGAGCATTGGGGATTTGTCCCAGTCTCTCCCGAAGAAGTGAAAACACGTTTCGGAGTCAAACAACTACGATGGTTTGTTGACCCAGGGTTGTTTTTGATCGCTGAATCGAACGGCTCACCGGTTGCGTATCTCTGGTCAACACCAGAGTATAATCAGGTTTTTCAAAACATGCATGGACGTCTCGGTCCTGTTGAAACATTCCGTTTTCTTATGACACAGCGAAAGATAAATGCAGGGAAACTGCATTTTATCGGTATCCGGAAAGGATTCCGCCAACAAAACATTGGGTCTTTATTAAATTACAAAGTATTGGCGGAGATGAAAAAGCGAGGGTACACCTACGCAGAGGTCGGATGGATTGATGAACATAACACGATTGCTCATACAACGATCGCCATCACTGGTGCGACGGTTTTTAAGAAACACCGTGTTTTTGAAAAGGATCTTACCACATAAATTGCGAATAAAAAGAGTGACATGAATGAAAACGAAACGCAAAAAACAAACACAGCCTCATCATCTAGCGACGCAGCATCCCTTGTTTGGAATCTCAACACGACAGTGGGTTCAGCTTGTGAAAAAAAACGGTGGGATCGACAGAAAGTATCTTCATAGAGCGCTTTTCATCACCGTGACATCACTGGGTACCGCTCCGATACGGATGCTTTTTAAAATAAAATATGAGAGAAAAATCAACGCTATCGAACTGCATGATCCACCTGTTTTTATTATCGGTCACTGGCGAAGCGGGACGACCTATCTGCATGAACTCTTAAGTAATGATCCTCAATTCTGTTATACGACACTCTGGAGCACCCTGCTACCAGAAGGTTGTTTGATTCTTGCACCGATGAAGAGATTTTTCGCTCGATTCCTCCCCTCTGAACGACCGATGGATGCCATAAAGGTTGACATGGATGGACCCTATGAAGATGAGGCGGCACTTGCGGTGTTATCCCCCTGGTCGTTTTTCCATTGTCTTCATTTCCCTCGAAACGCGGAAGAACAATACCTAAAATCCATCCATTTCCAGGGACTCTCCTCTGAAGAAAAAAACCAATGGAAAGANNTTCCTTTCGAAAAACCCTCCGAACACCGCTCGTATCACGACCTTGCTTGAGCTGTTCCCCGGCGCAAAATTCATTCATATCTATCGAAATCCCTATCTGGTGTATCTCTCGACAAAAAAGATGAGAACAAGGGTGTTGGATAAACTCGCGTTACAAGATGCTTCCGAGGCAGAAATAGAACAACAAGTCCTATCGAACTATATTCGTCTGATGAACAGCTTTTTTGAGCAAAAAGAACAGATCCAAAAAGACAGGTTTGTAGAAGTAAAATACGAAGATCTTATCGCAGATCCAATGAAACACATACAACACATTTATGAGACGTTGCAAATCCCTGGTTTTGAGACAGCGATGCCTGAGATGATGAAATACCTTACACGACAATCTGAGTACAAGACCAACATCTATTCAATTGATGAAAGAATAGTGCAGCATGTCAATAAGAACTGGAAGTTCACTCTTGATCGTTGGAGGTACACCCCACCGAAGTGAGCCCTATGTCATTACTTGGAAATACTCAGACAAAAAAAAATCAACAAAAACGTGTCATACGCGTCGCCATTCTTGCAGAAGAATTATTAGGCTGGGGATCCGGGAAGTATATGTTCCCTGAGATATTACAGAATTATTCCTGGACGACTGAGAAGAGAACCTATTCAATTAAGACGAAATATATTTTTGATAAGGATATTTTACAGGGACGTCTTACGACACAAGAGTTCGACGTCTTACTTGTCCCTGGAGGAGGCGTGGGAGACGGTCAAGCAATAACAAAAGGATTTTATTTCTTAAAAAATGTCAGAAAATGGAAAAAAAACATTGCTACCTTCATCCAAGATGGCGGGGGATATATAGGGATCTGCGGTGGAACTGCACTCATAACCGATCTAAAAACAGTTCAGAAAAAACCGTGTACGTTTTTAGAGAGACAATATAACAAGAGTTCCCTGGGAGTGACCTGCGTCTCATCCTATTACAGATCACTTGCGTTCCCATTGTTTTATCCATTTCAAAAAAACCACCCGGAGAACATCGGTGCGACTGCGTATGTCTTTTCTTTTGCACCAGGAACAACGGTTGATGGTACAAGAATCCATACTGGAGGCGCCCCGTTAGATTTTCAACTACTAAAAAATCATCCGATATTTTCAGATGCCGAGCAAGATACTGAACGAATCCGCTGGTGGGGTGGACCAGGGTTGATAGTACCAGAACACCCCGATCGAGAAGTACACATCCTCGCGAAATACCCGAAACAGGATATCTCAGACAATCCAAACCTACGGATCCATGCATGGAGATATACCGGAGGCATACATGGCCTTGTTTCAGCGTTCTTCAAAGCAGCACGATACATTAAAAAAGAAAATAATACCTTGAAAAACCTGTTTTTATATACCTATTATCTGGCAGGGAATTGGGAGGTTACTGATAAGATTATCAAGCTAGACTATTCAGACAAACCATGTATCACAGCTGAGATTTATCCGAACGAAAAGAAAGGTAGAATCCTTTTGTGTACCGCACATCCTGAATATATGGTCTGGTGGAACGGTCATATCAAAGAAAAAAAGTCAGAGGACTTTACCTGCCTTGGGAACGGTCTCTATCAATGGGAGGATATTGCGTCCTTAAGCAAGGATGTTTCTCCTGAACTAACTCATACCTGGTGGATGGTTCGAAGATTTGTTGCCTGGGCTGCGAAAGTACCAGACACTGACCTTCCGCCTAGAGAAAAACCTATGTTGACTCAAGAACAGTCTTTTCTATCGAAAAACATCTTTTGGGATGGAAGTCTTCAGAATCAGATGGATAATATCTAAATCACCATCGTTGCGAGGTTTTCCTGTTCGGTCAAAATTGTCTATCATGTCCTTCGCTTAGTGTAAAAGAAACAGGGTAGCAAATCGCTAGATTTCAATCCGTTTTATGTGCTTTTAATCATATACGTCCAGTTTTATAGAGCCATACAACCACAAGAATGACAATAAATATAATCACACTCAGAGCGACACTAAACCAGGGGGAATCAAGAGGGGTCGTTATTTCTACATAGGGGGTTGTTGAACCTAGTACAGGATCATAGATGTAATCCCAGTGACCATCACCATCGATATCGATGAGTTGTTTTTCATCTTGTTCACCGAGATTGGTTTTTGTGTTTGTTGTTGGATTGTAAAAGGCATCGTAAATCCCATCATGATTCGTATCAACGAGATAATACAAGACNNCATCTAACACAATCGTAACCAGTGTTGTATCAATCGCTTGGAGATTGTTTGCATCTTTTACGGTCAGGATAACCGTGAAAGCTCCAGCGGATTCATATGCATGAATGGGAGTGACATCATAACCATAGGTTCCATCCCCGAAGACCCATGTATAGTTGATGAGACTTGTGTTGATCGCATAGCTTCTCGAACCGTTGAATTGTATCATCTGATAGGTCAACCCGTTATATGGTCCTGCCGCATCTGCGACTGGTGCTTGTTGCAGGGAAATACCTGTATTAACGATTACTGTCGCGGTATCATCATCTGTGAGACCTTCGACGTCTTGAACCTGAAGGTTGATGGTATAATTTCCAGCTGTTGTATAGATATGTGTGGTTTTTGATGAAGAACTCCAGTTGGTATCCCAGGTCCCATCATTGGTCCAGTCCCAACGATACCCAACCACCCCGACATCATCGGAACTTCCAGCTCCGTTCAAAGTGATTGTTTGATTGACATATCCTTTGTAAGGTCCTCCAGCGTTAGATATTGGTGCCTCGTTATCAGATGATGGCGGAGGACCCTGTTCTCCACCGCCACTACCTTGTGTGCTGGCTTGTGCACTTGCATAAGTGATCGACCATACTCCCAGGGATGAATTCCAGCTCCACGCACAGTAATAATACTTCGTGCTTGTGCTCAGACCAGTATTATTGAAGGAAGAACCGGTGTCATTATAGACATTTGTTCCGTCTGATATGTTCATCGGATAGCTCCCTGTTTTCCGCTGGATCCTTGTGTAATTCGCATACGCTCCTTTATTCCATGCGAGATTGATTTGACTAGTGCTGATTACTGTTGTTGTAAGACTCGTGGGTGCAAAGGGACCAGTGATGTTAGAGGTACTACTATTTGTCGCTGACCAAATCCCACTCGAATCATTCCATGACCACGCTCTGAAATAATATCTCGTACCAAGAGTAAGACTTGAAGAAGAACTCGCTGCACCAGTGCCGTTGTAGACCAGTGAACCATCTGAAATATTCACCGGATATCCGTCTGTCTTTTGCAGTATCGTTGTATAGACCGCATGAGTACCTTTGGTCCATGACAAATTAATTTTATCGATAGTGACGGTTGTAGCGGATAACCCTGTTGGTGCAAGAGGATTACTCCAGGTCGTCTCACTTGCTGTCGCATTCGTAGAGGACCATAGGCCACTTGTGCTATTGCATGACCATGCTCTGTAATAATATTGTGTATCTTCCGTCAGATCAGTATCTGAGATTATGTTTGAAGTTCCATTATAGACATTCGTCCCATGGTTGATGTCCACGGGGTAACTTCCAATGTTTCTTTGAATTCTCGTATTTGTCGCATACAAACCCTTTGTCCATGTGAGACTAATCTCATCTGTACCAACAGTTGTTGCAGAGAAGCTTGTCGGAGCAAGGGGAATGATCCAAGTCAGGTTACTCCCACTTGCATTCGTCGTCGACCACAGTCCGCTTGAACTATTCCAGGACCACGCCCGGAAATAATAGCGCACCCCTGGAGAAAGACTCGAATTAGAACAGACCATTCCAGTCCCATTATACACCAAAGAACCATCGGAAACACTCACAGGATAACCGCCTGTCTTCTGCATCACTCTGGTGTGTGTTGCACGAAAACCTTTGGTCCATGACAGATCAATTTGATTTTTATCAACGGTCGTAACCGAGAGGCTAGGTGGAGCCAAGGGACCGGTCCATGTTGAATTTAAAACACTCGCATTCGTTGTCGACCAGGTTTTACTTGTGGTGTTCCAACTCCAAGCCCGATAATAATATGTTGTGTTCACGTTAAGACCTGTGTTTGGGTACGAAGAACCCGTATTATTATACACATTTGTCCCATCTGAAATACTCACCGGGTACCCTGTTGGTTTCCTCTGAATCCTGGTATATACAGCATAACTTCCCTTACTCCAAGCTAAATTAATTTGATTACTTCCTATCGTTGTGGCCGTAAGACCGGTCGGGGCAAGTGGAATATTCCAAGTGGTGTTACTCACAGAGACGTTCGTTAAGGACCATAATTTACTCGTACTGTTCCATGACCAAGCCCGGAAATAATAGCGCACCCCCGGAGAAAGACTCGAATTAGAACAGGTAACACCAGTCCCATTATACAGCATTGAACCATCAGAAACACTTAATGGATAACTGCCTGTCTTTTGCATCACCCTCGTAGAAATCGCATGTGTTCCTTTGGTCCAGGATAAATCGATTTTATTGACACCGATGGTCGTCGCATGAAAACCTGTTGGCGCAAGTGGAATATTCCATGTGGTGCTACTTCGGCTCGCATTCGTCGAAGACCACATCTTTCTTGAATCACTCCAACTCCATGCTCGATAATAATATGTTATTCCTTCAGAGAGACTTGAATTAGAACAGGCAACACCAGTCCCATTATACAGCAAAGAACCATCTGAAATACTCGCTGGATAGCTCCCTATCTTTTGCATCACCCTGGTGTAGACCGCATGAATACCCTTGGTCCATGACAAATTGATCTGATCGGAACCGACAACCGTTGCGGTAAAATCAGATGGCGGTGTAAGAGTGAGATTTCCAGATACATGTGTTAAGGGACGTAAGTCTCCCCCGGTCGAGATATTTCCCAAGGCGTTATAGGGAATGAGCGTATCCCCCAGTGTATCATCATCCCCATCAACCCCGGTGTAATCAGACCAGAAGTTCCCACCAAGATACGAACCACCAATGATGTTCCTTCCTGCAGTTTTTACGACATTCCACGTATTATTAGTGTCATCCTTAGCATTTTGAGTGTTATTGAAATAATTATTATAAATAAGATTACCATAAGATGAATTCAACCAAATCCCGACACTACAATTTCGAATCGTATTATTTTTAATAACTGGCTGACACCAACCAGAGATGAAAAAATCTTTTGTTTCTAAACCAATAGAACAAAATGAAATTGAATTGTTTAAAATCGTGAAAGAATCCAAGGCGAGGTGATCGTTCTCCCCTCCGAACAGACACGGACCAATGAATACTCCTGAATCAGAATCGCTAATCGTATTACGGGACAATTGAATGCCGTGCAATGAAACAACTGAATTACCACTCATTGAATTTCCTAATCTGAAGGAGGAGAGATCATCAATAAAAAGAATCCCGTCTCCACCACTACCAATCACATTGTCATTCAACGTGAGATTCCCGATAGAACAAATTGAGGATTCTGAGAGGTTTCCCCCAATTAAGAGTTGTGAAAAATAAATCCCATGTAAACCACTTTGTATCTGGTTGTCGTCAAGGTGGATATCTCCCATCGTAAAGGTCGCATTATCGTACAACTCATAACCAAGATATGAGAATTGCTGGAGGTGTACGCCATATTCAGTGCTCTCAATGATGTTATTCACAATCTGAAAATCACCTAATGTGCAACTTGAATCATGATACAGAGTGTCCCCACATTGATAGTAATCGATCAATAAACCGCTCCCTGCAGAAAGAATATTCGTCGAGATGCTTACCTGACCGACAAGAACTTGCGCATTGTTTTGTAACTCGTTTCCAATATCGTCCATATAAAAAACAATCGCATATCCATCGGTGACAGTAATATGGTTTCCTTCGATATGACATTCTCCTACCATCAGAGACGCATCATCCCGAAGATCCCACCAGGTTATTTCGCTTATCTGAATCCCATCAGAATTTATGGAAGAAGAACTAATGATATTGTCCAGAACGAGGATATCTCCAAATACTCCATTTGTCATCCCACTCCAATTTTCAACCATGTACTGTTCTAAAGAAAATGCCGCATTAGTTTGGTTAAACACAGTGTTATTGGATACAATGATATCGCCTACCGCCACACCATCATTCTTAAGATCTGTAAGGGAACCAGTGAAATAAACACCGTTATTTCCACTATTTGTTTTATACATGGTGTTATCGGAAAAATTGAATGTCCCAATCGAAATCGAACCATCTTCTAATCTTTTGATATAATTTTCATTGTATAACACAGCATATGCATGTGAGTCATTCAACAGAAAAACATTGTCAGTGATTGTGAAGTCTCCGATTGTGACTGCTCCGCTATGATTTTGATAATTCAATCCAAGGTTCATTTGGACCGCACCATCCAAATCGTTTGTCGTGTTTATTAAAAACAGATTACCGATGATTGAATTATCATAAATACGATAATTAGTGTCAATATTGAAATTTGAAGAATAATTAAAATCGATGCTGTGATTATCGCACCAAAAAGTATTGTTCAGTATTTTTAATCCAGAATGATTACAGAGAATTCCGACACTTGTATCAGAGATATTTACACTCTCAATGGTTACGTTGTTGGCAGCGATTACAAAACCAGTTCCGCTTCCTCCGTTTATTACAGGGAGACCTGCACCGGTGTCAATTCCACGAATAGTGAGTGATTTGTTGACTATGATATTTTCAGGATAATTACTTGAGTTCACCTGAATGATATGTCCATCGAGAGTATCAGAATCATAAATTGCGTCTTGAATGGTGTTGAAATACTCTGGAGGATTGACCCTCATTACTTGCGGGTTATCAAGAGGTTCTTCCGGGTCTCCTACTGCATTTTCTTGCGAGTAACTGTTCTGAGGGAGTACATTCATTGATTTCTCTTCAACAAACGTATTTTTTGTCATCACATTTATGAGAGGTACAATAGTAGCTCCGAGCAATAATAATATTCCAAAAGCAACAATCATTTTCTTATTTTTTACTCTACTAGTCTTGAATTTCATATTTCTTCCTCATCCACCTTCTCATGTTTATGTACAAGTATTCATAACTGCAAATTCTGACAACCTCTAGTAGGATTTATTTTGAGATTCCCATCCAAAATCCTTGAAGAGGTGCATCTCACCATCATTGAGATGAAATATATGAACCGATAAATCTATTTAAAATCTCCTGTCTAAGAAGATGCTATCGAACATTTCGATATATAAAAAATTGGAGTTATTGTCTCTTTTAAGATTTTTCAGGATATGAAAATAGGGCAGGTGATTAATGCCGCAGGAGGGGGTATAGACCTAGAGTGACATCCCCACAGAAGAAAAACATCTCAAATTATGCTATAATATAATGTAATCTGTTTCAAGCAAATAAAAGTATTTAATTTAGATATTCCCGTCGGGAAGGGAACAATTATCTTATGTTGATGTTCACTAAATATGTAAATGCTTATTGTATACATTTCGGGAAGATTATGAATAAAAAAACAAATATCGGGACAGCAGGAATCATACGAAAGAATAACAAAATATTAATTGCGCAAAGGAAAAAAGATAGTTGGATGGAACCAAATAAATGGGAATTTCCTGGTGGAAAGGTTGAACAAAACGAAACTTATGAAGATTGTTTAATTCGAGAAATACAAGAAGAACTTGGAATAGCAATCTCCATTGATAGATTATTCATGAAAACAACTCATACGTATATGAAAAATAATGAAGAATTTCCGATAACTCTAATGGTGTTTTTAGCCGATTGGAAGGAAGGTGACATAAGAAATATCGATTGTCAGGATTCTAAATGGATCGACACTAAAGATATAAAAAAATTTGATTTTGCAACAGCTGATATTCCAATAGTGAATAAATTTTTAGATTCGCTAAAATAATTTGAACCAGAAGCATTGACACGGTTTTAACTCAATGGTTTTTTGTGCGAATCAAATGATATAAAATAAAAAAAAAATGAGCCGTTTCTCTTTGTATAATGATTTTTCCGAATGTATCAATTACCAATGGGGTCTTGGATTGATGTTGGTCATATTAATAATTGCCCAATCATTAAAATCGTTTTTCCCACGAGAGCCATCAGAATAATCAACAAGATCGCTGTATACGTATCGATAATTCATAACGCTTTTATACGGCCCAAAGCGCCAGTAATTAATCTGCCACGGCCACATGCCATCCTGAAGATCAGCTCCTGGTGCCCAGATATCAAGAGAATGACCAGTTTCATGCATAATAACACCACCGTAAATCATCGCTTTTTGCTTTTCGCTGTTAAATGTTTTTCTGACAAGACTAGAA
>JAFNFT010000041.1 GCA_017885605.1 Methanobacteriota archaeon
TACACCCGGATTTTAATATCAAAGACTGGTTCATTTTTGAACAAAGCGGCTTCAATCAAGAAGACTGTGCTCTATGTGCCCATGTCTGCGGACTCAATGACGATACCAATGCCGTTATAACTCGAGCTATATTCAACGATACTCAGTATTGGTCAAGAACAGGATATAAGAATATAACTGATACTGTCGAAAATCCCGGCTCCGAACAAGGACAGATTACAACGAGTTCTCGGTCAACTTTCTGTATCGTAAAAGATCAAGATAATCGATGGGACACGTGGCATAGAACTGGAAACAATTTCCAAAATGGAGATTGCATAGCAAATACCGATCGCAATGACGTTAATCTCACGACGGAAATGGATTGGAATCTATTGAAATATTTCTGCGTCAACCCGAACTGCTGGTTCGATAATATTTCCTTCACGGCTTTCGACTCACCAAACGATGGTGACACACTGAATGACTCGATACGAACGAATTTTACTATTCATTCGGTGCTTCCAAGCGATAAAGTCAGGGTCGAACTCAACCTCAGTTATGAGGTAGATGGTATCGGAGTCTGGGTTCCAAACGCAGGTTATACTGATTACCTACTGACATCACGGAGTCAAAACGAATCCTATATATTCACTATACCAGATTCCGTTACTGATGGATATTATAACTTATCTTTTAACTTATATAACTCGACAGGACGTATCAACAAAATCGTTTATGGTTCATCAGGAACGTATTATAATGATACCACCGATGCATCAGGTTGGGTTCATCTCTATCACCCATTGGGATATCCTGATGTCGGGCACTCCATTCAAAGTGTCAGTGACAAAATCTGTGGATCGATATTCACGGCAAATGAGAACGGCAGGGCAGATAACATTACCGCTTTTATAAATAAAGATTTGATGTCACCAGGACCCTATACCTGTATGTTATATCGGGCAAGTGATGAAGCTCTCATTGGGACAACAACTAGTGATTGGGTACCTCTTCCGAGGGATGGTAATTTCTCATCGTCCTCTGGATGGGCAGTATTTAATTTCACAGGAACCAAACCGATGCTTGAGCAGGGGACACAATACGTCATCACTTGCTGGGGTGATTCAGAATATTCTCGTGTCTACTATAATGAATCAGGTACTAATGGAACAGGCAGATATGATGATCATACCTATGGGACCTCACCACCAAACCCAGCTGATTTTACCAATAACTCCAGGTATTACTCCATTTATTGTAGCTACACCCCTGACATCACACCACCAGAAATCACCGATGTCACCGCCAGTCCACATACCGTAGGATTTGGATACAACGTTACTATCACAGCCAATGTCACAGATAACGGAAGCGATGTGAATCTCGTGAAAGTCCGAATCGCTGAACCAGGAGGACAACAAACCAATAACACTATGACCCATATCTCTGGAAATCTGTATCAATACATATTTACCCACACATGGGATGTTGACCAATATAACTATTCTATCTGGACACAGGACAATGAGACGAACAGTAACACCAGTGATACTTATCATTTCCATGTCTCCGCAGAGGCAACCATTAGCATCGCAACACTCAAGAACAGTTACAGTAGTACTCAATATATCAATATCACCGACCCGCCGAATCCACCTGAGAATCTCACAGTCGTTAGTCGAGGACTCACCTGGAATACCTACTACAACGCATCCTCCGGAAACAATATCCTTGAAACATACATAGGACCCGTAAACTACCAACAGGATAACAACACATGGATGCCGATTAACAACACCTTCTATCAACTGGCAGCCAATCATCCCGCTTATGTCTACGGGTACCGTAGCGGGAACAACCATGGATTATACGGTGTCTACTTCAAATCCAATGCGCAGAATGAATGGCCGGTCGCATTTACCTACAACCGGTCAGATGATCCTACAGTTCACGTCATCAGGAGTAAACTCGTTGGTGTCGGTTATGTCGATCCGCAGAGCAAATGGGCATACCAGTATCTGCAGAACGTGCAAAGCAGCCAAGGACAGACCAATGATAATTCCATCACCTTTGAGGATGTGTTCACTGGCACGGATGTCACCTGGAGCTACGGAAACATTGGGCTCAAAGAAGAAATCACCATGAGTAATGCGACGAAGACCGTGTTACAGAACCATCCGCCATCACAATACGGACTCAATGATGCAAGCTCGTACCTGGTGTTCATCACCAAACTCGACTACCAGAACCTCAACCTCTACAACAATTCAGGATTGCTAGATGGGAACGTCACAATCTCCGATAACGGGGTTGATTTCAAGGATTTTCTCGGGCAGTTCAAATGTGCTCTGCCACTCGGAGAAGCCTATGAGTTAAACAACGAATCTGCTCGACAAAAATTGACCTACCGTATCATTCATCTGAATGGGAATACCTATCTTCTATCGGGGTTGAAGCTCTCCGATTTGAATGCGATGATCTTCCCTGTTGTCATCGATCCGACCTTGACGGTGTATTCAACTTCCAGTGACGGCTATATCTACAAATCTGGTTCGGTCTATTCCACGGTGCAATCCGCATCATCTGGGACTGTGGATAGTTCTGGGACATATATTACAATTGGACAAAGGTACATATCATTGACTCCAGGTATCTATTATATTTACCGAGGATTCGTGTTCTTCAACACCTCAGCCCTCCCATCCAACGCATACCTTGACAACGCAACACTCTCCCTCTACAAGAAGGATGATTACTCGACTACGGACTTTGACATCACGATTCAGAACGGTCAGCCGACATATCCCCATAATCCGATGCAAACCGGTGATTACAACAAAAACTATTACTCCGGGAATGGTGGTTCGTTGAACACCTCCAGGTTCACAAGCGGGTATAATGCTATCCCTCTGAGCAATCTTAACTGGATCAATAAAACAGGGGTGACCAAACTATGCTTGCGTAGCAGCAGGGACATCAATGCGAAAACACCAACAGGAGCTGAGTATGTCAACGTGCATTCGAGCGAATTCCTCGGAATGTGCCCACCGAAACTGGTGATCAATTACCGGAATCAATCGAAGATCAAGAACACTGGATCGACCACCATCAAAGGATACTTGTTGATACAGGTGCAATTCTATGAAACTAGTAAAGGTGTTGCCCCGAGATGGGTCGTCGACAATGATACTGTGAATGAAACATTCACGAGGACGATTAACACTGGTCAGCAGCTATCATTGGATGCCATCTTCAACGGGTTGATCCGGGCATCAAATCTTCAACATGGGACAGGAACCTATCGTGTCTACACCGCATTCAGGGATCCAGATTGTAACATCCTTAGAACGAACGATAACGTTGAGCTTGTAGCCTGGTGGCAGTTCAGCAAAACATAACGAGAGTATTCTTCAGTGATAAAAAAAGGAGATCAGGAAAGTATAATCCCGCCTGATTTTCTATATTTTTTTTTGTTAATAATAACAAGTGCAAAGTCACTAAGAGATACTTCTTCCTCAGAATCTAAAATAATCATAATACTATCACAATGATCTTTTCAAAGATTGACTAGTATCATAAAACAAAAAAAAACTATTAACAGCATGGCTTGATTTTTCTCCGGGAACTGTGGGTATGATCCTAGTGGTTAGGGACCAAGAAATAACCCCTAAAAAAGCGACGAGGATCTCAACGGTATTTTCAACGGACTTACACTAAAATCTTCTTTTTTTCTTTTATAAAATTACTTATTTTCAATCAGTAAAATCATCTTTCCGTCCATTAAATAAAAACTGGTTCTTTCTCCATAAGACTATTTTTATTAAAAAAAATAATAAAAAACGCCGAGGAGGAGATTTGAACTCATGTTTACTGGTAAAAAGTGGGATTTTTCTCCAGTTTATTAGATTATTGAATTACAAATAAGGTATGGAGTATGTTTTTAAAGGACTATTAGTTACAAATTAATATCCTGCGGAAAGGTATAAACATGAGGGGCGGAATATTAGCCGGTGGAATCGTCCTATTGATACTGGGAATTATTTTATTTTTCATCGGATATTCTGTCATGGAGGAATTTTCTTCTGTAGAAAATTTTGATATTTATGGTGTTCCTATAGGCAAGTCTGTCAAATATCTTAACGAATCTTATATGCAAAGTCATGAAACCGCTAAATTTATGGAACTGTTTGGGTCAATATTTGGTATCGTGGGTTTAATTCTTTGTATAGCAGGCATCGCTGCTCCAAGTAAACATATGGATCTTAAACCACCAATATCTCATCAACCACCTATTATTGTACAACAAACCCAGCCAAGAGATACCATACATTCATCGAGACATTGTCCTGAATGCGGTCGTTCAATTCCTTTTGATGCTAAAAGATGTCCATATTGTGATAAAGATTTCGAACGAAGTAAGATACCTCAAGTTGAGAACAGAGAAGTGACAGTAATAAAAGAAGAGAAAAAATTGGTGGAAAAAAAAGAATTTTTACAGTTCTGTCATGAATGTGGTAAGAAATTAGATGAGGACGTTGATTTTTGTCCTCATTGCGGAAATAAGTTAAATAAATTGGAGGAGAAGTAATATGCCAAAATTTTGTCCCGAGTGTGGTGCAAGGATCAAGGAAGGATACAAATTTTGTGGTAAATGCGGCTATAAAACCACCGAAGACATCGTCCCTATAAAAGAAGAAAAACCATTAATAAAAAGCGATACTGAATTCATAAAAAAGAGCAAACCAGTGGAAGCGAAAAAAACAGAACTCAAAGTAGAGGAAATAAAGCCTGAGACGATAAAAAAAGAGGTTAGTGAACCTATAAAAAGCGAACCACCTAAACAAAAAATAATTTCTGAACCTGAAAAAACGGTACAATCAACTGATATTAGACAACATAAGAGCAAGATGAAATATGTTATTGCGATTGTGATGTTGGCGATTTTAATTATTGGGGTTATTGGTGTATACAATGCTACTCGCCCCTCAGAATCGTACACAGGAGATAATGGTAGTTCTTCTTCTCCGAATTCTGGTGGTAGTTCCTCGCCTCCAGGAAGTTCAGATTCCGATGGTGATGGTTATAGCGATGATGCTGATGCATTCCCCAGCGACCCAACAGAATGGAAAGATAGTGATCATGATGGTTATGGTGATAATTCCGATGCATTTCCTACAGATAGCTCAGAGCATTTAGATTCAGATCATGACGGAGTTGGTGATAATAAAGATGTATTTCCCTACGATACCTATGAATCAAAAGATTCTGATTACGATGGAATAGGAGATAATGCTGACATTGATGACGATAATGATGGATATACCGATACTGAGGATTATTTACCGTATCAAAACGCTATTCTCAAAGTCTCAATTTCTATGTTTAAAGTAATTGACGAAGTTGATGGTTGGCCTGACGATCCTGATAAAGCACAGATCTATTTCGATATTTATATTGATGATTTGGATAATATATTAGGTAAGCTCCCGAGTTCTGGTTATTGGGATGCTGACAGAGGTGTTTTATACACAATTGATCAATATATAGTATTGGATATACCTGATAATGTGCAGACACATTCTGTAAAAATCATTATGTATGATAAAGACGCTATAGGATCAGAATCGTTAGATATTGATGGTATTCATACTGGATCCAATCAAAATGCTTTAACACTGCAATACGACATTGTTACCAAAACCTGGTCCGGCGATAATAGCAATGGAATAACAGATGGAAGTAATGATGGAAGTGATTCTACGGATGATAATGATGCATACCTTGAATATAATATTCAATTGATACAATGAATATTCTTTGAATAACTCGTCCTAAACAGAAAAAAAATTTATACCAAAAAAAAAAAACACGAAAAGTCAATCAAAAAGTATAAGATGGATAGATTTGAAACGATTGCAATGATTTTTATTTTTCAGAGGATGAAGGTATAGTCTTACCGGTAAATTCAAGCTCCTTCCCGACGGAGGTGCCTACTCGCTTTTTCTCCTGAAGTTCTTGTTATACATTTTTCAGTCACCTTTTTAAATGAATAAACGTTATTTTGAAACGTTATATTAATGGAGGTGGTCTAAAATGGATAATAAATTTACTAAAACGTTGGAAGCAAACAACAGTGTATTGCTTTTAGTAGATTACCAGGCGAGAATGTTTTGGGGCGCTACATCGCATGATCCCACGTATGTGAAAAACAACGTAATGGCTTTGGCGAAAGGAGCGCAAATATTAGATGTTCCTGTTGTTCTGACTACCATTGGTGCTAAAAATAATGGAGCGTTTTTACCGGAAATTGTAGAAATGTTCCCCCATATCTCAGTCATTGATCGTAAAATCCCCTCGTTCGATGCGCTCGAGGACAAGGAAGTATTTAACGCTGTAAAGAAAAACGGAAGAAAACAATTGGTGCTTACTGGTTTATGGACAAGTATGTGTATGTCTATAACCTCGCTGCATGGTTTACGTGAAGGCTTTGAAGTTTTTGGGGTGATGGATGCTGCTGCCTCGGAATCTTTGGATGCGCATAACATGGCGGTACAACGTATGGTACAAGCTGGTATCGTCCCCTGCACTTGGATGCAAACCGTATCTGAATGGATGCACAGCTGGCAGAATCCCAAAGCTGGTGAATTGTATTCAAAGGTGTACATGGCGTATAATGGTTATTTTGGACAAAAAAGACCAGAGTGACCAAGAGTAAATTTACTGGTAAATTCAAGTTCCTTTCCCGACTGGAATATTTTATCATTTTTATCGGTGAAATGGGGATTAAATCTCCTTCTTACTATTGTACTCTTTATTAATTTTTAATGGTTTAGTTAAGGGACAATTTGTAAAAATATTTCTATTTTTTTCAAAGCTAACACTAAGAATTGATAAGTAAGTTGAATCTGTTGATATAAGCGAAAAAAATATGGATGATTCAGATTTATTTATTGGTATTTTAGCAGAAGAATATAGGGCGAATGTAAATTTTGAAATAAAAAGAGCTTTTAATGAATGCTTTAAGGTGGAAGATATTTTCATTTTCATAAAAAATTGTAAAAGAAGATCTAAGGAAATTAACAGATTAATACTTTGGATAAAAAAGCAAAATAAGGTAAAATACCTCGAATACACAGATATTAGAGATCTAAGAACAAAAGTTATGCGTTGTATAATGATAAGATTGCAGAAAATATACAAGAAAAAAGGCATTCCATTTTTAGAGTAATTTTATTTAATAAATCCCAGAAAAATATTTACCCTATTTACTATGATTTTCTTTCTTTTTTCCAGGTTTTGAATAACTCCCTCATAGAAACATATATCCGACCATCACAGATTCCTTATTAACGGGAGTGATGATGGCGAGTCGTTTAAAACATCTTAAATCAAAATCTAAAGAAATTATGGTTTTGTTTAAAAATAGTATTTTAGTTCGTGATATTTGTGAGGATTTGAAATCCTGTAATGTTTATGACGATGCTTCAGCTATTCGAGTGGTAATGAAAAAATGTGATTTTGATGTTTATGGATTGGAAAAAAACGAAAGAATTTTCGGATATGTCAAACGATTGAGCTTAAAAGATGGATTGTGCGGAAAATACCAAAATACATTTCATCCTTGGGAGTTGGTTGCAGAATCAACTTCTTTGATTGATGTTTTACCATTACTTCGAGATAACCCAAGGATGTTTGTTTTGGAACGAAATTGTGTATCTGGGATTATTACCCGTGGTGATCTACAGAAATCCCCGTTTAGAATGTTATCTTTTGGATTGATTTCTTTACTGGAAATGAACCTCTTAAAAATTATCAGAAATTACTATCCAGTTGATTCCTGGAAATATCTCCTCACAGATACACGCATTAAGAAAGCAGAACAATTATTAAATGAACGAAAAAGGAGAAATGAAGCTGTAGATCTTGCCGATTGTCTTCAATTTTGCGATAAGAGATCAATTCTACTTGAAACTCCTGAAATTGTTAAAAAATTGGACTATAAAAATGTCACAGAACTAAAAGCACTACTTGAAAAAATTGAAAGTTTAAGGGATAGACTTGCTCATTCTCAAGATATCATCGCCGGATCATCCTGGGGGGAAGTTATTAATATAATTGAAAAGTTGGACGTGCTACTACAACGATGTGAGGAGATAAACTGAAGGAAAATTTAGGTATTATTCGTTCATATATCTTATAATAACAAATTAAGAAAATACGATTTTTTTCCTTTATATTGTTTTATTTATAAGATAACATCAAAGCATTTTCTGCGGCATCATATACTTCATCGTAAGTTTTAATACGTATTCCGTGTAAAAATGATGTAAACATTCTTAGATCATTTCTTTCCTCCTCAGATAAATTAGTATCAATTAATAAAATTCCTTCAGGCTTATAGATATTTTGCTTTTTTTCAGTAACAATATAATCATAATGCTTATCACAATAATCTATATATCTAATAATTTGAATTAACCCATCAATGAAAATTTGATTCATTCGCTTCTTCTTTGAATTTTTATTAAAAATATGATCATTTGGACCTTTGATTTCTACTACATCATATGTTCCATTCACTCGTCTTAATAGATAATCAGGAATATTTTTTTCGCTCATTTTTTTCTGTGGTTCAAATTTATCATACTCAAAACCGATTATCCATGGGTATTGTGTAAAAAATTCTTTCATATCTGATTCTTTCGTCGATTTATCATTAATTAAACGACTCATTTCGATGAGAGCAGATTCATTATGTTTTGGAATCTTTTTCAATATCTCGTTTAATTCTCTTCTGAATTGGTCATTAAGAAATTTATCTGATTTCTCTGGATTCGTAAATATACGTTGTGCTGTTTCGGCAATTTCAGGAGAAGAATGTTCTTCTAAATAATCCATTAGCGCTTTTTTCACTCTTGGATTACTGAATGCGTCTATGAATATTTTTTCGAGGCTCTCAGTCACTTTAAAATCCCCTCCGTTTTTTTTCTTCCTCTTGAGCCTTACGGAGAGCTTCTAATAATGCGACCAATCCCAAACCAATGGCAGCTCCGACTGCAACGGTACCAATAGCTTCTAGAATATCATCAATTTCGTCACCCATCATTTTTTCCTTCTGTAGTAATTATGGTTTGATAATTCAAACAAATCAATACACTTCTTAATATTCTTTTGCCATCCTGAGATTTTTCAACAATTTCAAACCTATGGTTCAAACAAAAGTTATATGAAATTGTAATTTTATACATATATTGAGTTTCTTATGCTTATCAAAGAAATCAAACTACATAATTTCAGATCTGTAAAAGAGCAATCACTTAAATTGTGCAATTATTCTTTACTAATTGGTGCAAATAACTCTGGAAAAACAAATATCATAGATGCCCTAAGAATATTTTATGAAAAGGACTTAAAATTCAATCAGAATCGAGATTTTCCAAAATTTGACCATGACGATGAAGAAAGTTGGATTGAAATAGAGTTTAATTTGGATAGCGAAGAATTTTCAAATTTGAAAGATGAATATAAATTGACTAACAATATTCTAAAAGTAAGAAAATACTTTAAATCTAACGATCCTAATAGAGTGAAATCCAACCAAAGTAACATCTTTGCTTATCAACACGATGGCCTTTCAGGGAACCTATTTTATGGAGCAAAAAATATTTCAGAGGCAAAACTAGGCAATGTAATATATATACCTGAGGTAACCACAGTAGATGAATATACAAAATTGAGTGGCCCATCAGCCTTTAGAGATTTGTTAGAGTTTGTCGTAAAGAAAGTAGTGAAAAATAGTTCAGCGTTCGAAAGTTTGAGCAAATCATTTGAAGATTTTAATACAAAATTCAGAGAAGAAGCATCTAAAGAGGGAATTTCAATACAATCCTTAATTAAAGATATTGATCAGGAACTTAAAGACTGGAAAACATCATTTGGAGTAAATATTAATCAAATCCGACCAGAAGAAATAATAAAAAATTTAGTAACCCCTTATATGAAGGATGAAAATTTACAGGATTATAAACAAGATATAAGTTCTTTCGGACAAGGGCTTCAAAGACACTTTATTTATACGTTAGTGAAATTATCATCGAAGTATAAAGATGCGTTAATAAAGAAGGAGAAAAAGGAATTTGCTCCAAATTTTATTCTAATTCTTTTCGAAGAGCCGGAAGCTTTTTTGCATCCTGCACAGCAAGAGATTTTGAATATGAATTTGAAAAAACTCTCCTCAGAAAATTCTCAACAAATTTTGATATCAACGCATTCTTCGCATTTTGTAAGTAAAAATACAGATGATATGCCTTCTATTTTAAAACTTTGTAAAGATGGTCCTGAGACAAAAATTTTCCAAATTGACCAGAAAACTCTTGAAGAGACTTTAAAAGAAAACAAAGAATTAAAAACAATATTGGGGGAAACATCCACAGCAAGAGATATCGATTTAGAATCTATTCGTTATTGTCTATATTTTGATCCAGACCGGTGTTGTGCTTTTTTTGCTGATAATGTTCTTATTTGTGAAGGTTTAAGTGAAAAAGCACTAATAGATACACTTGTAAAAGAGGGTAGAATCACGTTTAAAAACAGTAAGACCTACATCCTTAATGCCGCTGGAAAATATGATATCCACCGCTATATGAATCTATTTGGTAAGTTCGGTGTTATACATTCGGTTTTATTTGATGGGGATAATGATGCTGAAAAGCATCAAAA
Organism: Methanobacteriota archaeon; assembly: GCA_017885605.1. Taxonomy (GTDB): domain Archaea; phylum Thermoplasmatota; class E2; order DHVEG-1; family DHVEG-1; genus SM1-50. The sequence goes on from JAFNFT010000041.1 coordinate 10,702, forward strand.
AATAAATGCATTTATCCAGAAAAACAAAAATACCTATACCATTAAGTTCCATCAATTTTCAGGGGAACTGGAGGATTTTTTAGAAATACCAAAAGAAAGTGATAGATATAAAAAGCCGTTAAATGTAATGTGGCATTACAGAAACAATAAAATATCTTCTGGAAAAATAGATGGTTTAATCCAAATTTTAAATAACTTAATTGGATGAAGATTGTTATTTTCGCTATATAGTAAATTAATGGAAATATAGTCTTCCATTATTTCCGTATATTCATTTTGTTTTATTTTGAATTGTTCATAATTTGATTTTGACAAAATGACTCAATAATCGTAAAACCTGAAGAAAATCTTAAGATAGTCATTTATGTTGATTAGAGTTTGGGCCTGATTCATAATTCCAACGG
>JAFNFT010000042.1 GCA_017885605.1 Methanobacteriota archaeon
CCAAAGGGTGTCAACATCATGCAAGTGATCACCGCTATCAATGATAAAACCAAACAGTTCCAGGGGATGAAAGTCCCAGTAAAGATTATTATTGATCCGAAGACAAAGGCCTTTGAAATCGAAGTAGGGACACCACCTGCGGCCTCGTTGATTCTCCGTGAGATAAAAGCAGAGAAAGGATCAGGAGTCCCCTCGAAAACGAAAATCGGTAACCTCACCGTCGACCAAGCGGTAAAGATAGCGAAAATGAAATTTGATACTATCCTTGGGAAGGACCTGAAACATAAGGCGAAAGAAGTGATCGGGACCTGCACTTCGATGGGTGTGACTGTGGAGGGGAAAACACCTAAACAAGTACTAAAGGAAATCGATGAAGGGAAGTACGACTCTAAATTCGTGTAAAAATAAAATATCAACTCGGTAAAGAGGAATCCATGTTATTTCCCTAGTTTTAGGAAATTTTTTTTTTTTTTATTACAATCCTGTTTCGGTTATATAGTCCTGGTAGGAATCGTATGGTATAATCCATCCGGTTTTGGAAAGATATCGCTATGATGTTATTCCGAATCGTTTCTAATGAACGTTCAATGAATCAATCCTCTTCTTTTAAAAATCGTATATTATACAGAAGTCTTTTCTTTATCAAAAAATTTTCTTGAATTTATCAAAATTTTTACAAAAAATTCAAATCAATCCTTTATGATTGGATTGGTTTGTAAGGAAAGATAGGGATTTGTTCTAATTGACAACCTATATAAGATAAATCTCTGAATATATTCTAAGTTATTACATACATATTTATTTCTATATTTTTTAATTTCTATAATTTCCTATTTCATGATATATACCAATGATTCATCTCATATAACAAGGTTAATTATATAATCTATTTGAAAAAATTAGCACTCCTAGTTATATAAAATAAAAAATATTTGTAGCAAAACATTTAAATCTAAGAAGCACTATTTAGAATATGGAAGTATAAACAGAATATAAGGAGGCAATATAAAAATGGAAAAAAATTATAAAAGAAAAATGTTGGTAATAGGAGTATTATTCCTATTCCTTGGAGCTAGTACCACACTTAGCGTCAGTGCGATGATGGGACCATGGTCTGAGAATTTCGATTCGTACGCGGCCGGTAGCGCATTAGAAGGACAAGGCGGATGGCATGCCTGGGATGCTAATCCAACGTACACAGGATATGTATCAAATGCTCAATCTCGTAGTGCACCTAATTCAGTAGAGATAGCTTGGTGGAGTACAACAGTGTGGACGGACGAAGTACATGAATACACTGATATCAACTCAGGGATTTGGACATACACAGCATGGCAATATGTCCCTTCAACACAGGTAGGGAATACATATTTCATTCTCATGAACACATATGCAGTACCCCACAATAATCAAGATTGGTCTCTTCAACTTGTAGCAAGTGCATCACTTGGAACTATAGTTGATTACAACGACGTAGCTGCATCATTACCTCTTGTTACAGATGCCTGGGCTGAGATAAAAGTAGTGATAGATTTGGATACCGATTGGCAAACAATAACTTACAATGGCGTCCAATTGCAAGCAAAAGCTTGGACCGATGGAGGAGGAACCCCCGGTGGCGCATTAAACCTTGGCGCTGTCGACCTCTTTTCTGACTCAGCATATTCAACTTCTGTCTATTACGATGATATGTCAGTCTTACCAGCTGGAGAAGCACTTATCTGTGATGCTGGTGGACCATACACCGGAGAAGTAAGTCAAGCTATTCCATTCACGGGTTTTGCATCTGGCGGAACAACACCCTACACCTGGGCATGGACCTTTGGTGACGGTGGTACCGCAGCAGTCCAAAATCCAACACATGCCTACACCACCGCTGGGACCTACACTGTTACCCTGACAGTCACGGATGCAGCATCAGGCACAGCCACGGATACAGCAACAGCTACCATCACCCAACCTGTGTTACTCCCCGTGTTAGAAATCGGGACAATCACCGGTGGATTCGGTGTCAAAGCCTCAGTGAAAAACACTGGAGAAGCAGCAGCAACGAATGTTGTCTGGACGCTGAGTCTTGATGGAAAATTGGTCTTTGTTGGAAAATCATCTACAGGTACAATCGCAACCCTCGCAGTTGGAGGAAACCAAGCAATTAAATCAAAGTTCATCCTTGGCTTCGGTAAAACAAACATCGTCGTATCAGCAACCTGCGATGAAGGCGTATCCGCAGAGGCAACCGCAAGCGGGTTAGTCCTCGGACCATTCGTCCTTGGAGTGAAATAAAACACTCCCCTCTTTTTTTTCTTTTTTTTTTATTTTATTTTTTTAGATAGGTTTTTATTTTTTTTATGAGTGAAAAAATTCATTTGCATCAATATATTTAACTCCAAACTATTCCATTTAACATATATTGATCGTGGTCTTATAGAGAAAGTACGATGTAGAGGCAATATAAAAATGGAAAAAGTTTTTAAGAGAAAAATAGTGATAATAGGAGCATTCTTTCCATTTCTTGGAGCAAGTGCCACGCTCCATGCCAGCGCACGAGCATAGGCGGACAACTTTGATTCCTATACACCAGCGGACAATTCTTAGACGGAGGAACAGATGACAGAGGATGGAAAGACTGGGATAATACTCCAACAGCTGGTGCGTATGTCACGAATTCTCAATCCTATAATAGCCTCAACTTAGTGGATATCAACAAGCGACCGAGCTCGTACATGAATACGACGGGCACACCACGGGTTAATGGACCTATCGTTATATGCAATATGTATCAACAGACTTCATAGGGAATTCCTATTTCATTCTGCTGAGTGATTATACAGATGGTGTCGGACAAAACAACAAATGGGCATTGATAATTTGATTTGATGAGACCAATCAGATCGTAGAATCAGAAAACGACCTGGTCACGACACCACTCATCACTGGTGAATAGATCGAACTGCGTACAGAAATCGACCTTGACTTTGATTGATTCGAGTTCTATTATGACAATTATCTGCCAATCCAGAAAATATGGACCGTCTGTTGGAACAACGCAGGTAATGGATTTTTGGTCATCGATGCAATCGACCTTTTCACCAATACCGCATCATTTGTCTATTATGACGATATGTCCCTTGTCCCAGCAGGGAAAGAATTAATCTGTGACACTGGTAGATCTTACTTCAGTGAAACCGGTCAATCAATTCAGTTAATTGGTGTTGCCTCTAGTGGAACAACACCCTACACCTAGGCATGAGACTTTGGTGATGGTACTACTGCATCAGTCCAAAACCCGACCATGCCTATTATACCACAACAGGTACCTACCCTGTTATCCTGACAGCCACTGATGCAGCATTAACCACTGCCACGGACACACAACAACCGCAACCGGTTTGTTCTTGGATCCTTTCCCGCTCTGTGTCAAATAGACTCCGTTTTTTTCTTTTTTAATTTTCACTTAAAACAGTATCAACATTATCATCCAGACTACCACTTCTAATAATCGCTACTAAAAGATGGTTATAAAACCTCTGCCCTAATAGTGGTTTTATAATTTTAACTCTTTCGGGTTTACCAACTCTGAATCTTTCGACAGGAAACGATGAAATGAGCTACCTGGGTGTTCACCTGATGTTTAGAACGAACGGTCCTAACAGGAATGCGGTCGCTGTTTTTTCAACATCCGCAGCGGTCACTGTAATATCGACAGCTCCAAGACCAAGGATGAATCCTGTGGATATATCGAGACTACCACCTGGAGAGATAGCCAAAAGAGTACCGCTTTTTTCTTGCCCAAAGAGAACCAAACCCTGGAGGGAAATTGTCCAATTAATATGCGAAGCATTAACGATTCCTGTGTTTTTTATTTCCGCAGTGATTTTCAACCCACCGGAGATCGTACCAATCTCAATCTGAGGTCCTTCGACAATTTGAATCGTTATCGAATCAGACCATGCACTCTCAAATCCATTGGTATCTTTTGCTTTGACCTTCACCGGATAATCCCCTGCTGTTGACCAGCTATGAATCGCCTGAACCGATTGTCCTGAGGCATAGGGGCCGAGCCAATCGCTTTCTTCGTTTCCCCAGTCCCATTGATAGAACAATTGGGCATCAGCATCAGGATCCGTCGTACTTGTGCTAAAAGTATAGTCGACGCCTGTTATACCCATTGTCGGACCAGATGGTAGAGAAGGTTTCTCTGGAGGATTGTTGGTTATTTCAGTTATTTTTAATGCAGGATCACCAAATAAGTTTGTTTCATAGTAGCACCAGCGAATGCACGATCGACCTATGATAGGAAGGTTATCCTCTTTTGAATCATGGTTCGCTCGACCAATCTCAGGTATCATTTCACCGAAAACCGCATCCCAGAACTGACGATGGAGCCGCTGTGAATCTCCATCGGTGCTATAGGACCAGAAGAATCCATAGCGTGCGTTCCAGATGCCCGCAAACGCAGCATGCGTTGTTTTTATCGTGAAATGTTCCGCGATACAGTCACTATAATCAAAAGCACCAGCGATGCATCCCTGAGAATAGATAAAGCAGGTTCGATTTGAGGGGTTCGTCAGTGCATCAACATCAGAGGTATCTATTTTCATATTATAAACCTCATTTGCATGACCAAGATGATTAATGACATGAACGCCATTGTTAATAACGGAAATGATCGCTGATGGGGGCCAGTCATAGCTCGGGGAGTCATATAATTTACTTATCACGTAATCATCTGAAGATATACCAACCGTGGTATATCCATCATCTGTCGATCCATTGACGAGTTGATCCATATACGTTCCGCCATAGCTTGCGATACCATAATCCCCAAGATATTCAGCTGCTAAACATATTTTTTTCAGATAGGGGTCATTGACATCTCTATTGATGTAGGCAACTGTTTTTGTAACAAAATTATTCACCTCGGCTGTGGAACCGACACATGCTCTTCCGACATAGACCTCTGCCATGAGGTCGACATCGCCTCCATCGGTCCCGTCATTTGGTTCACCCCAGTACCCATCATTATCATAGTTATAAGGTCCATCAAGACAGGCATAGTACAGATCAGCTGGCATGGTATCCTCGTAGTAGGTGACGTTTTCATCCATCCCTGAAACCCATAGGATCGGGGCGGCTACGACATTGTCATCCCCACCAATAAGAACATATTTTACTCCCCAGTCTGTATAGGCATCGCGGATATAGTTCCGGATGCTTTCCAGATCGCTCCCACCAATATCGGTGAGTGTTTTTATCACGGTAGCAACACCCGTGGCGTCATGCGCCTCTTTTAAAGGTTCAAAACCTGTTTTTAGTGCATCGGTCGTAATAATGAGCAGATCGTAGTTTTCAAAGGATGTGGGTGAAGAAGTGCATTTTTGGCTATATTTCAGGGACATCTCGGGGTTATCTACTTTCGGTTGAACTTCTTTTCCGTCTTGGTTTAAACCTCGATATAATGCTGATTGGATACCAGTTGCAACGGTCTTTACTGAAACTTCCAAGCTTGTATAGTAGAAAAGTTCCCCAGTAACCGGGTTATACTGGACTGGATGTAAAAGGAGCACAAGAATTTGATATCCCCGGAAACATTGGACACCGACCTGAGTGAATAGCTTTCCGGGATATGCTGAATTAGAATTATAGATAGCCTCGTTAGGAACAGGGATTGGTATATCCTCTGTTTGTGAAATCGGAATCGCTTGACTGGTTGGCTCCACGTTAAACCCTGAACCAAGAACGACTTTCGCCCCAGTCGTTACCTCTATTCCGCTGACCATTGATTCTGGAGGTAAGAGAAGGAATACCCCTTTTGAAGGAATCTTTGGTTCCCCGGCACTTCCCGCTGGATAACAATCATCTACGGTAACCCGGTCGTAGATCGTACCTGCTATGTCAATGGTTTCAAGAGATGGGTTGGTAAAAGAATACGTTCTTTTGACATCCTGGTCCATAGAGACTTGATTTGATTGAACTGCGACAGAACATATCATCAGACATGCTATCAAAGCGACAAAAAACTGCTTCCAATTAGCTTGTATTATATTGGTATGTTTCTTCATATGTTATCCCCTATTATTACATGATATACATCGTCTATATATATAAACATGGATGGTGCATGTGATTGATCGATTTAGTGCATCGACCAAGGGATTGATATATTCTTGTTATTTTTATTTAAAATCCTCGTTATCTTTGGGATTGATATGAAAAAGGATCAATTTGTGGAATATTTAGAAATATTTGAAAAAAATCTTTTTATATTCGTTTGAATCCTCGTTGTACGTACTGTCGGATGGAAAGAACCATACGATCCCGTCGGTAAGCAAGTGGCATCGTGACTCCGTCTCCCCATGTTTTTTTCCTCTTTATTTCAGAGAGAACAGTATCAATCCGTAGATCAGTCGAGTCAACAACGGTATAGGCGTACCCTGCATAGGCGGGATCATGAGAATCGCTGCCCCCAGTACCACCGAGATTGAATGCATGGGCGACTTTAGCGGTTTTCAGGTTTGTATTCGGGACGCTACAGCCATTAAATACCTCTATGGCAGAGATTTTGGTCTGTATCGTCTTTAATTTCTCTTTTTTAATTCCGGAAAGAAGACGAAAAAGATGAGGAACGATCGGTTCTCCACCGGCATCAATGACACGTTCGACTGTTTCTTCGACAGGAAGACCAGCTTGAATATTTTCTGTCACATTGAACGCAAGCAGGTGGCCGTCTGCGGTTGATATCTCAATGCTGGGGATGACGAGAAAATTATTCGGTGCCACCTTTTGCACCGTATGATATCCCTTGATGGTGTTATGGTCCGTCAGCGCCATACCCTGAAGACCTCGTTTCTGTAGTGATTTGATCAGATCCTGTGGAGTACCGATTCCATCATTAGAAAAACAGGAGTGAATATGCAAATCTAATTTCAACATACAAGAAACACACGCTGTTACCTGGTAGCTTTCTCTCTTATTAGAAATTTACGGTATGACACATTTCTCCTCAGACACTCTAGAAGGAAGAAATAAAAAGAAAGCGTTATATAACCCAAGGCTATTGTCGCGGTTTGGGAGAGGCATATTTATGCTATTTGAAAAAAACAAACAGTTGAGTACACACAGATTTGGTGAGTTAGAACTCGTTGACAAATCCTTGTTTTTTATCTGCGCGAATAAACGAGATAACTAACCATTTCTTCTCCATCTTTTCCATGATCTCAAAGAAACGTTTTTAAGCGTTTAGCTCATAACAACTGCAGATGCACTATACATTTTTAACAGAAGGTGATGTGGTATGGAGAACTATGGGATGGAGTACTATACATCAATAGAGGATAAAAGAGTTAGTACCGGAATAGAAGGTCTTGATGGTCTGCTTCAGGGAGGTTACCCGAAAGGAAGTGTCACGTTAGTCGCAGGTACCCCTGGCACAGGAAAGACGATCGTTTGTTTCCAATACATTAACATCGGTGTCAAAAATAAGGAAAAATGTTTATTTTTAACTTCAGACGAGCGGATTGGTAACCTGGTGAACCAAGCAAAAAAATTTGGGTTTGAGTTTGATGGAGCCATAAAAAACGGTCAGCTGAAATTCTTGTACCTTGATTTGGAGAAACACACGGTACACAAGGAAATGGAAAATGAGATTCGCATGGGAAACTATTCACGAGTCGTTCTTGATTCGCTCAC
>JAFNFT010000043.1 GCA_017885605.1 Methanobacteriota archaeon
CGCTTACTGACCGATTCGTCGCATACGAGATGAAGATAAGATACCACGGCCCGTTAATCCACCACGGTAAATGGCCAAAAAAATGCTCAGTGCCCCAGTCCCCCACATCCTGGCTTTTGTTATGAGCGACACTCCAATTCAATGCTCCGATATGGCAATAGACCTCTGGGTCGCTCCACAAGAAGTCGCCCCAGAAGGCGTTGAAAGAGAAATCGTTTTGAAAGTCACTGGGAGTGTACATATAGATAAAGTACCCATACTTACTGTGGTTGTAAGAGGCCGTTCCGTTATGCCAAAAGGTGATATTGGTTGTCGGGGGAAACGTCAACTTGATTACCATCCAGAAGGATTGTCCAGAGATGTTGACCGTAAAGTCGGTCCCGTTCACACAGGTTCCTTGCTCTTTGAGCGTAGGGTTGGTATCGACAGAAGTTTGCTTTGTTTGATTTGAAACACCCACAAAAGAAGTCGATAATAACANNTCCTATATGAAAATAAAGACCTCTTTCTATTTAAAATCTCCGTTTAAGTAAATAACTCACTAATGTACCGGTATTTAGGAGTTCAAATCATTTTTTAGTCCCATGGCAAGTTTCTCCTGTAAAAATACAAAAAAAGTGCAGGGGAAGGGATTTGAACCCCTGGACCCGATACGACTGGTTGTAGTAAGACTGATTATTTCGACTTCCACAACCCATGGATATTGCAATAATCTCGTGCTGACAGTTTCTTTGCGGTAACACAAAACTCTGCTTCCGGTTTATCCATTGGTTTTAAAAACTTCCGGTATACCGCATCGTCCGCATGCAGCTCAATCCACTCAATGTAGTGCTTCTCCTCCATGGGATGAGGAATCGATCCTACCTTTACTTTCACACCAGTCGCGGTCTTTTCAATCACCGGCACATGTTTTTCGTTTCCCGCGTCCTGAAGCTTTTCTATGAGCAGCTCCATGGGTTGCCCGCAACAGACGAGTTCACCACCACCAGCGTGGACGACTTCCACGATATTCCCACAGACATTACATTTGTAGATTTCCTTTAATTTCACCATACCATAGTACCTCCATATTATTTCTTTTGTTTTCTGTTCTTATAATCCTTAATCGCCTCATGCAATGCATCAGCAGCGAGATTCGAACAATGCATCTTTTGGGCAGGCAGACCATCAAGTTCGTTTGCGACATCGCTCCTGGTGATCTTCACTGCCTCATCGACATGTTTTCCTTTCGCAAGCTCAGTGACCATGCTGCTGGTCGCAATAGCAGAGCCGCAGCCGAACGTCCGGAACTTGATATCCGTAATAATATCATCTTTTACTTTGATGAATATCTCCATGACATCCCCACAGACCGGGTTCCCTACCTTCCCGTAACCATCAGGGTTTTCGATGACACCGACGTTCCGGGGGTTCATAAAATGCTCCATGACTTTCTTACTATATCCTACATTTGCCATTCTTATTTCCTCCATTCTTGAGACATTGGGGAGAGTTTTCGTAAGCGTTGGACGGTCTCATACGTCGCCTTACTTACCGGTTGAACATCATCCATGGTGGTGGAACGCCCAAGCGTCAGCACCATGGACCCATGTGCTTGCTCATGTTTTAATCCGATTGCGAGAAGAACATGCGATGGCTCCAGTGTCTTTGAGGAACACGCAGATCCGGTCGACACCTGGATGTCATACATATCCATATTCAGCAGAATGCTTTCCCCTTCTATATAACTAAAACGAAAGCTTGCATGATGCGGCAAGCGTTGTGTAGGATGCCCTGTCAGGTAGGACTGATCGATTTTTAAAATTTCTTTGATCAGCTTATCTCTGATAGGAATGAGCCGACTGCTTTCTTGCTGCATCTCTTGTTGCGCGATCCGTGCCGCTTCACCCATCCCGGCGATCGCAAAGACGTTCTCGGTACCAGAGCGTAGGCCGCGCTCCTGTCCACCGCCAAGTAGAACAGATTGGAGTTTCACCCCTGGTTTCACGTAGAGCGCTCCAGCTCCCTGAGGACCATACAAATCATTCGAAGAAAGCGTAAGCAGGTCAATTCCATCCTTCTGGACGTCAATGGGGATTCTTCCTGCTGCAGCGACCGCGTCCACATGCAGGTACATTCCTTTCTCATGGACAATGGTGCTGATCTGTCGGATCGGTTCGATGGTCCCAATCTCATTGTTCGCATACATCACAGAAGTAAGGACCGTATTTTTTGTTAGAGTTGTTTCAAGTTTTTTAAGATCTACTATCCCTGTGGAATCAACAGGGACTGTTGTGAATGAAAAACCGTTCTTCTGCAGCTCTTTCATCGGATTCAGCACAGACATATGTTCAATAGCGGAAACAACAACCTCTTTGCCTTGTGCGATGTTCCGTAACCCGATGCCTCTCACGGCAAGATTGTTTGCCTCGGTTGCACTCCCGGTAAAAATGATGGTGCTTTCGTTTTCTGCGTGGATAAGATCTGCGATTTTCGTTCGTGCGTCTTCCATCGCACGTTTCGCCTCCAAGCCTACGGAGTGAAGCGAGGAGGGGTTCCCATGGGACGAGCTGAGGTATGGTTTTGCGAACTCAAGAACCCGGTTGTCGACCGGCATTGATGATGCATGATCAAGGTAAATCCGTGGCATTTTTTTCCTCCGTTAGAACCACATGGTCGCCCCAGCGTCAAGCGCGAGGTCATTTAACGTGCCTGCCCCAACAATTTTCGCACCTGGTATCAAGGTGACCTGCTCAAGGCCGCACATCTGTTTCGACGCCTCGCAGGCGTAGACGGTGATCCCCATGTCCATGGTTTTTTTCAGCATCTCAGCAACACTGGGGAAACTACCGAGTTTTATCTTTGCTGCTGCTCCAGGGAGAAGGATCTTTAGTCCTGTTCCTAGATAGTATACCATGGGTGTGAGGTCCATCATTTTCGCGGTTTGAGCCAGGACTAAGGGTGCATATTGTTTCTCGGGGTTGTCCGTGGTTATCACATACAGTATCGAGTTTTCATCTTTCATAGACGTACCTCATTTCATCCGTTTAATAAAGAAGGTCATCAACGGTCCTTCTTTTTCAAATTTCAGGATCTCATGTCCTGTTCGTTTCGCCCATCGTTTGATGTCTTCCTCTGCGGCAGGATCGTCCGCTTCGACCTTTAAGACCTGGCCGACTTCGATTTTTTCGATTTCCTCTTTGGTCATCGCAATCGGCATCGGGCAGTACAACCCTACACAATCAATCTCTGCGTCAAACGGGAAATTTATACCGATGATGTCACCTCTAGTAATTCTCCGCTAATAGTTCGTAATAACTCTGCGGGTGTTGACATGCGGGACATTTGTTTGGTGCTTCTTTACCTTCATGAACATACCCACAGTTTCTACATTTCCATTTCATGACTTTTTCTCTCTTAAACACCTGCTTTTTCTCGAGGTTTGCAAGAAGTGCTCGGTATCGTTTCTCATGATGTGCCTCGACTTCAGCGATTTGTTGAAAACTTCGTGCGATTTCAGGAAATCCTTCCTTTTTTGCTATTGCTGCAAACCCGGGGTAGATGGTTCCCCATTCTGCTTTTTCTCCATCGGCAGCCTCTTTGAGGTTTTCTTCTGTCGTCCCGATGACGCCTGCAGGGTACATCGCGGTAATCTCGACCATTCCACCCTGTAGATGCTTGAAATATACCTTCGCGTGTTCTTTTTCGTTTTCCGCTGTCTCTAGAAAGAGAGCAGAAATTTGTTCATACCCTGCTTTTTTTGCTTCTGATGCAAAATAGGTGTAGCGGTTTCTTGCCTGTGACTCTCCTGCAAACGCTGCAAGGAGGTTTTTTTCTGTTTGTGTTCCTTTTAGACTTTTCATCCTCTTCATCTCCATTGTTGTTTTCTTCTAAGGCCCTGCATGGACCATCGGCCAATAGACATCAGCCTCTTCGAACCGGTCCATGCTTTCCTTTTCAATCTCAAGGATTTTGTAATGCTGCAGCTCCATGTCTGCGAAATAGGAAAGCGTGTTGCGTATCATCGCATCGTTTTTTGTGAATTGTTCGGAGAGCTTTTGGTAAAACTCGTAGGCTGCCTGTTCTGCGACCATCGCGTTCCTAAGGATTGACCCGAGAGGGGTGTCTTCGTCAGGCATGACGAGCGGAGGGAGTGGTACAGGTGTCGTTTTCGGAATGGTGATTTTTTTCTTTGGGAACTTTGCCTTGTACACCTGCTCGATGAAGCTGCGGTGTTTTTCTTCTTCTTTAGCTAAGAATTTGAGTTTGTCCTTCAGCAGCCCGTTTTTTACTTTGTCTGCGATGGTGGTGTACACTGTACGGCTTTCGATTTCGCTTTTCATTGCCGCTAGTAGAAGGTCTTCGAGTGTATATTTTTTCAGATCCATTTCTCTCGCCCTTTCTCCATTTTTTTAGGTTCGTCTTTTATTTTGTTTTCCGTTGGGAGAGCTCCCGGTCGAGCATGTACAGTCCGCCGGTGTTGGTCCCGATCATTTTGAGTTTCTGGATGATGGCATCGGTCGATAATTCCTCTTCGACTTGCTCGTCGATGAACCATTGGAGCATGTTGGCGGTCGCGTGGTCCTTTTCTGCTGCTGCGTAATTTGCGATGTCATTGATCATCTCCGTGACCTTCTGTTCGTGTTTGAATGCGTCTTCGAAGGCGTTCAATGGTGATTTCCAGTTCACAGGTGGGGCAGCGATGGCACTGACGGTGACGCGCCCTCTGCGTTCAATGACGTGCTTGTAGAATCTCATCGCATGACCGACTTCCTCTTGTGCTTGGACTTTCATCCAGTTCGCAAACCCGCCAAGGTTACTGCATTCGAAATAGGCGGACATGGACAGATACAGGTACGCTGACCAGAGTTCTGCGTTGATTTGCTTATTGATGGCGTTTTCAATTTTTTTACTTAACATCTTTTTTTACCTCCTTTAAACTTTAGTAGTTTATTTGATACGTTTCATTGGTGCACCGCAACAATGCGGGACTGCTGTTGGTTCTTTTTCAAATCCAATGACCGTGTCACAGGTGCAGTCTTTTTCTTTACATGCGCATGTGTATTGGATCTTCATTGGTAAATCCTCACAGCCACAGCTTTTGCACATAATCAATATTCCTCCAGTTCATGTCACAATTTTCATTTATTGATATACTTTCTCCGTGTTGTTTTTTCTTATTGTTTCTCAAATGCGTCTTTTCCTGCTCCGCAGATCGGGCAGACCCAATCATCGGGGAGATCCTCAAACGCGGTTCCTGCAGCGATACCGGTTTCTGGGTCGCCTTTTGCTGGGTCGTAGACATATCCACAGACGGTACAGACATAGGTGTCCATTTTTACTTCCTCCTTTTTTTTCTCTGTTTTCTTATCTATATTGCTATCATAGGTCGGAGCGGTTTTTGGTGAGTATCCGCCTTTTACTTCATGGTAATACTCATAGGTCATGGCTGGTTCTTCAGAGAGTACTGCTGCATCGGTTATTTTCCCGATGAAGATCGTATGTGTGCCCACATCGATTTTGTCGATCACGTGCGCCTCAAGATAGGCAAGGGTGTTGTCCAGTACGATAGGGGCTTGTGTTGTCCCGAGTTTGAAGTGGACGTTTTTGAATTTGTCGATGTCTCGGCCGGATTTGAACCCGAAGGTCCCAATGAGGGGGAGCTGTGTTTTTTTATCAAGGATGGAGACGGTGAACACCTTGCTTTCCGTGATGTATTCATGCGTGAGGTTTTGTTTGTTGATGCTGACGGCGATGGTAGGTGGTTCTGAGGTGACTTGGAATAATGCGTTGGCGATTTGCCCGTTTGTTTTTTTTCCGTTCTTTGAGCTGACGACATAGAGACCGTAGGGGATTTTATGAAATGGTTTTTTATCCATTGTTGTTCATTCCTTTTTCTTTTGTTTGGCATTTTTTACAGACGCCTTTGAAATAGCCTTGTACTTCTTCGACGCGATGGCCTCCCTGGATGGTTTTGTCCATGTTCGGGCAGCTGATGGAGATGTCGAGGATCGCGCCGCAGTGCGTGCAGATGAAATGATGATGGAGTCGTTCGTCAATGTCGTATCTGAGTTCTGAGCCGGAGATGGTAAGTGATTGGACGATCCTGTTTTTTTTCAGTATTTCTAAGGAGTTATAGACGGTTGTTCTGGACAGCGATGGGTATTTCTTTTTCAGCGTTGAATAGATTTCTTCTACGTTGGGATGGGTGTGATGTTCGTCAAGGTATTTCAGGATTTCGAGTCGTGGGGAAGTTATTTTTAATGTATGGTCCTTGAGGATTTTTACGTATTTTTCATACATGCGGATCAGAGCTGTAATGAGTTCTATTTTGTAATAATTACAATTTAGTTTGTATTACAAATTCTGTATATATACTTTTCCAAATCAAGAAAAAAGAAACGTTTAAGAAGAAGAACACATCCCCAAGTCCCATGGAATATTCCCTCCTGTACCATGCCATCATCCCTTTTGCCCTATCCGCCCTCGTCGTCATCCTCGTCACCATCATCGCAGAAAAATACGGGACAAAAACAGGAGGAGTCATCGGAACGCTCCCCTCCACCATCATCATCGCATTCCTCTTCATCGCTCTGGACAAAGGAACCCAGTTCGCCTCAGACTCCGTCGCAGTTGTTCCCGCAGAAATGGGAATCAACCTTGTCTTCCTCCTTCTCTTCGCACTGCTTTCCCAAAAGAAAATTCTTGTTGCACTTGCAGGATCGCTCTTCACATGGACGGTGCTGACTATCGTAATCTATTACTCCAACCTAACATCCATCACCCTGTCTCTTGCCGTATACCTGGTCTGTTTTCTCCTCGCATTTCTCATCCTTGATAAAAAGAAAAAAATAACCTCCCAAGACACCATCAAGGTCCACTACACAGCCCTCAAACTCCTCGGTAGAAGCCTCATCGCCGGTATCGTCATCGCCATCGCAGTCTCTTTCTCAAACGTCGGAGTCCTCCTCAGCAGGATATTCTCCGTGTTTCCCGCTATCTTCCTCTCAACGATGCTAATCTCCCTCCGAGAACATGGACCACAATTCACCGGTGCCATGGCAAAAGGCATGATTTACGGCAGCCCCAGCGTCGTCAGCTACGCCATAGGAATCCATTATCTTTACCCACTCATAGGCATCCTTGCAGGAACCATCGGTGCGTTCCTCATCGCCCTTGTTGTCACCCTGATTCTTTTTACCTTTCGTAAAAAAATACGATAACCGCCTGCGTTCCACCTATTTCTTCGTGTATCGATACTGAATAGAACAGTTCCCCTCACTGCTCACCATACACGGACCAACAGGGTTCTCCGGGGTGCATTCACGCCCAAACAACGGACACTGCTTTGAGGAAATCAAACCTCTTAACACATCACCACAGAGACAACCGGTCGGCTCAACAAACTCCTCTTTCGCAATCTTCTGAAGTTCGTCTTCGTACTTCTTCCGGGCATCATACGGCTCATACTTCTTCCGAAGACGCAGACCAGATCGAGGAATCATGGGAAATCCTCTCCATTTGACATCCATTGGTTCGAACACCTGCTGCATTACATGCTGTGCCTTTTTGTTCCCCTGCTGCTTGACCGCTCGAACATACTCATTCTCAACCACGGCTTTTCCCCGCTGTATCTGCCGCACCAGCATCCAGACGGCCATGAGAAGATCCAGTGGCTCGAACCCAGCAATCACCTGAGGGACCTGATACTTTCTTGAGATAAATTCATAGGGCTTTGTCCCGATGATCGTGGAAACATGACCAGGTTCGATGAACCCATCGATTTTTAGCTCGCCCATCTGAAGAATCGCTTGTAAAGCCGGGGGAATCAATCGGTGACAACACAACACAGAAAAATTCAACGGCGGATCTCGTAACAGGACCGATGCGGTGGTCGGTGCGGTTGTCTCAAAACCAACCGCCATGAACACGATTTCCTTTCCCTTGTGTTTCTCCGCAAGGATCAACGCATCTTCGATGCTGTACACGGTCCGCACATCGCAGCCTTCCGTCTTCATCTGCTGAAGCGAGGAAGAAACACCAGGGACTCGAGTCATGTCCCCAAACGTGGCAATCGTCTTTCCGTGTTTCGCAAGCAGCAAAATCTCCTCGATTTCCTTGGGGGTCGTGACACAGACAGGGCATCCAGGACCCTGTCCAATCTCAATACCACATCTCTGCAATAGGGCATCCAATCCATGTTTGACCAGTGTATCTTGATGGGTCCCGCACACATGCATGAACCGAAGATGTACTTTTGCTTTGGTAATCTGGGAGATAATATCATCCGCAAGCTGTTTATCACGCAAGGAAAACACTATCGCTCCTCCTCCTGCAGAGACAACATCTCTCGAAACAACGCCAGCGTCTCTAGTGCCTCTTTTTCATCAAGAACCTGGATAGCGAATCCAGCATGAACCAGGACGTAATCACCGATCTTCACCTGGACAAGAGACACGTTCGCTTTCCGTTTCGTCCCACTCCCGTAGTCAACGGTCGCGTTTTGTTTCTTCTTGTCAAGTTCAATGATTTTCCCCGGGATCGCTAAGCACACGTTCTATCCACTTATCTCTCTTGATACAAAATTATCCACCGAAGACGACTTTGGTCACCCACATGATAAGAATACCACAAATGAACACCAGAAGCGTCGCCATGTATTTTTTCATATCCAGCTCTTTTCTGATCTCTGGAACAAGATCCGTAGCGGCAATGTAAATGAATCCTCCTGCAGCGAACGGTAAGATGAAAATTACGATATTCTCAACAAAACTGGAGACAAAGAACCCCACAATCCCTCCAAGAACAGCGGTCAGCGCTATCGCAAAGTTCAGCGTAATTGCTCTTTTTTTCGAAAAACCTCCGTACAGCAACACCCCAAAATCACCGATCTCCTGCGGAATCTCATGGGTGGAAATGGCTATCGTGGTGGTGATACCCAGAGGAACTGAGACAACGAAACTTGCGGCCATAATCATCCCATCGATGAAATTATGGATGGAATCTCCGACAAGGTTCATGTACTGAAATGTGTGAACGTCGCATTCTCCCTTGTGACAATGACGCCAGTGAAGCACTTTTTCTATAAGGAAGAATAGGATGAAACCGATGAGGACAAAAAGATAGACATCAAGTCCTGTGCTTTTCTCGACAGCTTCTGGCAAGAGATGGAGGAAAGCACCCCCCATGAGCGCCCCTGCAGACAAACCAATGAGAACAAGTAAGATTTTATTCAGAATCTTATCCTTTAACGCCAACGTCACAACACCAACAAACGAAATAAGAGATACGATAAAGGTCGCCAGAAGAATATATGCTAACTCATACATTGCAATCACCTGTGGTTTATGTTATGCTGAATCGTCCATGTTCTTTTTCAATGTTATTCTTTATTTCTGGTACGGGATCAAGCACAGGAACTTTAGCGTCGTGCTTCCTCGGTTGATGAGCTGATGCCATTCCATGGGTTTGATAAACAGGACATCACCTGGTCGCAATGGTTGTTCAGTGGTCTGGTCTTTCACAAACCCGCCTCCCTCCAGGATGAACACCTCATGTTCCCATTCATGCTGATGCATGGGAGAGTTCCCTCCAGCTTTGATCTCGAACAGACGCATTGCGAAGTTCTGCGCACCATCTTTCTTGGAGATAAGCCATCGGACCTTGATGTTTTTTACTCCTTCTTCCTGAGGATGCTCTAAATCTACCTCAGTGTAATGGACGTGTTTCATGCGGTTCACCGTATTGTTCTAGATGGCATCCTGTATCTTTAATGTTGCCATCAAAAAAAATAGATATAAGGGAGATGCATTTACCATTCGAACCAGGCTGATACCATGAAACTCAAAGACATCAACATCGCAGTGATACGGATCGAGGGCACGAACTGCGAGCAGGAGTCTTATGATGCGTTCAAACGATTAGGTGCACGCCCTGAGTTCGTTCATCTGAAACAACTGCTGAACATCGACTGCAACGCTGATGAAACACGCGACATCCTTGACTATCAGTGTCTGATGATCCCAGGGGGGTTCTCCGCTGGCGACTACATCAGAGCTGGAGCGATTTTTGCCGCGCGAATCAAAAGCCAGCTTCAAACAAAACTTGGGGAGTTTGTGAAACAGGACCGCCCGATCCTGGGTGTCTGCAATGGGTTTCAAGTGCTCACTGAACTAGGGTTACTACCTGGTTTTGAGGAGACCATCCGTCCGGTCCCTGACGCATGCCTCTATCTNNATTCGAATCGGTTTGAATGCCGACCAACATTACTGAAACATGAGAACCGAGGATCCTGTGTGTTCACCTCAAAAATCCCGAAGAATGATATCCGCTTGATCCCAAGTGCACATGCAGAAGGAAAACTGCTGTTCCCCTTGGAAAAACAAGAGCAGTACCTCAAAACGTTGGAGAAAAACGATCAGATCGTGTTCCGGTATGTCGACCCTGAAGGAAACTATGCGGGGTATCCATGGAACCCAAATGGTTCTCCGATGAACATCGCAGGCATCTGCAACCCACAAGGCACCGTGTTTGGGATGATGCCACACCCAGAACGAACGTACTACAAACACCAGAATCCAGATTGGACCACGACCGGGCTGGGAGATAATATCGGTGATGGCCGAGCTATTTTTGAATCAGTGCTCGCATATATCTCGAAAAAGTTCTAAAACCAGGTTGTACGAAACTCTTTTATAGAGAAAAACCCCTTCTCTACACTATAGAATTCCGATAGGGGGATACAATTATGAAAAAACAACTTGTCATCTCAACAGTTCTCTGTAGTCTTTTGATACTTAGTTCGTTTTCCATTGCAGTACCATCAGCTGCTACCCGCAACCCTGCGGATTGGCCTGATGGTACCTTCCAGGGGGTATGGAGTAAACAAAAGGATGATGCGTCTGGGTCTCTCCGGGGTGTATTGAACCAGGATCGTCGGGCGACGCGTGGAACTTTTTCCGGTGAATGGAACACATCTGGAGGGGCAGACACTGGGACGTTCCATGGCTTTTTCTATGGTATGATGATAGTAGGACAATGGGATATGAGCGGGGCAGGAAAAACCACTCCCATGATGGGCGTCCTGCAATTGAATGAAACGCATTTTTCTGCTCGATTGATCAGCCCGGGATTAGGGTTGATCACTATCACTGGTGTTCATGATGTCTCGTTCCTACCGAAACTCACCGGTCCCTATGGTGTCGGTGTTCGAACCATGCATCTGGTTGATGAGAGTCGACCGGAGAATTTCACCACAGACCAAACAGATGTTCGAGAGATGATGGTGCAGCTCTGGTATCCGATCGAAACAAGTAATGCAGGGATACGAACAGAATACATGGATTACCCTACATTCCAATGGCTGAAAGATAGGTCTCCAATCCCGTTGATCACCATCCCGGACACCGCGTACCTCTTTGTGCGTCCTCATGGGCGTAATGAAACCAGCATTGCTGCTGGGATGTTCCCGGTGGTTGTCTTTTCACCAGGGTACGACGGGGTGTATCAGATCTACACATCCTTCATTGAGGATCTGGTTAGCCATGGGTTCATAGTCGCCTCGATCAACCATCCGTACGTCTCCGGTATCACCGTGTTTCCTGATGGTCGCACAGTCGGGCTTGCAGATGTACCAACCGACTCGGTGGCACGGTCAGCGTTTTTTAACATGTCGCTGCGGACCATTGCACAGGATGCGAAATTTGTTTTAGACACGTTAACAGCGATGAATGCGACCGACCCTGAGTTCTCCGGCCATTTCGACCGCTCAGAGGTCGGGATGTACGGTCATTCCTTTGGCGGGGCGAACACCGCTGTCTGTTGCTACGAAGACTCTCGATTCCGCGCAGGACTGACCCTTGATGGTGTCTTCTACGAGCAGTTCATCCCAGGCAACATCACGGTGCCATTCCTTTACATATTCGCAGAGTCGCGTCTCGCGAACGATTCAACAGTAACCTATATGTGGAATCATACGGTCGATGACACCTTCAAGATGAGCATTATTGGCTCAACGCATTACGCGTTTACCGATGTCGGTGTGCTTCTTTCCCATCTGGTCCCGTTGATTCCACCACGGCTTCTTTCATTTGGCTCGATAGCACCGAAACGGATGGTGAACATCACCAGAACATACGTCACCGTGTTCTTTGAGGTGACCCTGAAAGGACAACCAATTGAGACATTGCTAAATCTCTCCTCTCAGTTTGATGAGGTGCAATTCGACTATAAACTCGGATAATGAAGGAGTTGTGGTACAATGCCGCAGGTGGTGACATGCATCTTAGAGCACGATGGGAAAATCCTACTTTTAAAACGAAGTAACCTGGTAGGGACATATCGTGGTTTGTGGGGTGGTGTCGCTGGGTATGTCGAGGAACTTGAGGAGCCCTATGATACCGCCGTAAAAGAGATCCGAGAGGAAGCAGGGATTGATGCAGATGCTGTAGAGCTTGTTCGAAAAGGAGACCCCATTGAATTTTCTGATACGTATGATGGGAGACGATACAACTGGATCGTGTACCCGTTTCTGTTCCATATTCAATCCAAAGAACTCGTTCAGATAGACTGGGAGCATGAAGAGTACCGCTGGGTGCATCCCTCAGAGGTAAAAAAACTTGATACCGTCCCTGGTCTAGATGATGTTATTGCACAGCTCCTTGGGACAACGGACATATTATAATCAAAAAAAAGGAACAACAAAGTACAATCTATGAAGCTGGTGTATTGTCAAGTTTGTCTAATATTTTTTCAATCGCACTATAGGTCTGTTCGATCGACTGAGCGGTATTGATGATATGCCAGCCCTTTGCAAGATCCAGCGCTTTCGATCGGACCTTCAGGAACGCCTCCTGCGTCTCAAACATCTCAGTCTCACTGCGCTGCTTGATCCGTTCGACGAGTTCCTCTGGTTTGGCATCTAAGAAAAACATGTATGGTGAGGTTGGGACGAGTTTTTCAAAAAACCGGTACCCGGTTTTTGTCAATCTTCGTGGTAGATACGCAGTTCCCATCAGATACCGCACCATGATCAGCGTATCACTCGTCGGCTTTCGATAGTACCGCCGCAGCGAATACATGACGTCCATCGCATAGAACACTGAGGCTTTCAGCTGATTGATCTTCCCTTGACCAAGCAACGCTTTCTTCGCGGTCCGTCCAAAGAAGTTATCTGACTCTGGATGGGACCGTACGACCACTTTTTCTCCTTTCTGCTCATAGCGCTGCCTGATCAGCTGGGCATGCGTGTCTTTTCCGACACCATCAAGACCATCTACGATGATGAGTCGCATGTCACCCCACCAAAAAGAACCAGTACATCACCGTGGTGACAAACGGCACCGAGAGGTTATCAAGACCCAACGGTGTGATGCCCTCAACCACAGTGGCGACCCCGGCCATACAAAGCAAGTACGCTACCGTTCGCGTCGTCAGTGGTTCTGCGTAGAACACCAGGGCGATCACGAGCAACAGAAACGTACACACAAACATCGCAAGGGAGCCGACATAGCTTTTTATGTCTTTGAAAACCGTGTATTTGCGTTCCCCATATTTGATTCCGATGACAGATGCCAAACCATCACCATAGGACATCGCAAGGATCCCCATCGCGATAATCTCCCGATGATCAAAAAACACGTACGCAAGCACCGTCCAGGTGATCGCATAGTACACCAACCCTAACCCATGTCCCGCCTCAGAGGTTTTCCCCCGCATCGACTTGATCGGTGAGTACGGGCTCATGAGAAACGTGAACAGGATGAACGGGCCAGCCGCGACAAACGCCATAACCCACCGAGTCTGAAACAATGGCAGGATGAATGCGATATTCCCGGTCATGATATGAAGGAATTTCCTGCTCTGCACCGGGTATTTCTTTGAAAGTATTTTTTCGGTAAATAAAATGAGTACAATAACATAGATGTAGACCGCGGCAACCCCGAGCAGATCACTTTGAACCATGGTTCTTCATCCTCCAATAGAAATAAATGCTCCAACAAGGAACGCAAGCAGCCCGATGAAAATTGCGACAAGCGTATATTTTCGATGGAACTTCATGTTCGGCTGTTTCTTGAACAGTAGTTGAAGACACGTACTGAGTAACATCGTATCTGTGATGAACACCAGGATAAAATAGGTTATGTTCTTGTAGTATACCCCAAAACTTGCTGAAAAGAACGGCAGGAAGCTCAGTGCGATAGCACAGAGATAGAAGAGTGATGCAACCCCGTTTGATGCCCGGATACCGATGTACCGTGGGAACGATTTAACCCCCTGTCTTTTGTCTCCTTCAAAATCCATGACATCCTTCATAATTTCCCTGCCAGCCCCTGCAAGGAATGCGATGAGGGCGATAACATAGATAGCGGGGTTAATCGCCCCAAATGAAAATGCGTTGTTCCCAAGAACGGTTGCTCCTCCGAAGACAAAGGGGATCGCCATGATGTACGCGATGTAGAAATTTCCGATGAGTTTGATTTTCTTCATTTTAACGTCATACAGAACAGATATCAAAGCAGTGATGAGAGCGATGATAAAACACGTCATATTCACAAAATACGAGCAGATGAGTCCCAATGGGAAAAGAAAGTAAAAAATGTTTAACGCTGTTTTTGGAGAGATATCTCCTCGGACCAACGGTCGGTCTGTTCGTTTGTTGATTCGGTCAATCTCTAGGTCATAGTAGTCGTTCAAAGCGAAGGTGCTTGCTTCTAAAAAAAGCGCAGTGAAGAACGTAAGGAAGATATTCAGAAGCGGTAGATTCAGGTTACCATAGAGTGTTTTTTGAGAGATAAGGGAGCCGATGAGGATGGCTAGGAAAAGCATCACTCCATGCTCCAGTCGCATGAGTTGCCAGATGGCCTTGAGTTTTTTCATCGCAGGTGAGAATAAAATGAAGAGTTATAAACTTTTTAATAAGGAAGGATGAATATTTTTTTGTTACGGTTCAAGAATCACTTTCATGGAGTCTTTTGCTTTTGCGACAAGCTGAAATCCTTTTGCTGCTTCTGAAAGCGGAAGGGTATGTGATATCATGTCCACAACAATGACTTTCTTTGTTGTAATCAATTCTATCGCTGTATTGATGTCCTCTAGGCTTCCCGCGTAGGTAGAAACTATAGTAACTTGCTTGTTCCACAGCTCAAACAACGGGAACGGGGCATCGTCCCCAGGGGCGGTAGGCGCGAAGAAAAGAACAGTGCCACCAGCCTCAACAGAATGTAACGCCTGCTGCACCGCTGGCAACGCCCCGGTACAAAGGACCACCAGGTCAGCCAGTCTTCCCTCGTTNNGCACCAAACTTTTTAGCTGCCTGCAACCGATAGTCCTCGACATCGGTTGCTAGGATCCTACCCGCGTTCCAGGCCTTCGCAAGTTTAATCTGAAGCAATCCGGAGATACCGCTGCCGATCACTAGAACGGTCTGCCCTGGTTTCATCCGAGCGGTCTTCAAGCCGCGCACCACACAGGCTAACGGTTCGATGAACACACCCTGCTCATAGGACATTCCTTTGGGGAGGACAAACACTCCTCGATCGACATTGATTTCCGGGACTCGAAGATATTCTGCAAACCCTCCAGTGTAAAAATTCGTCGAATGTAAGGTATGACACAGGGTCTGCTGATTATTTTTACAGAATTGACAGGTGTTACAGGGGACATGATGGGAGACGAACACCCGATCGCCAATCTTGTATTTCTTGACGTTTTTCCCAACCGCAACGATATCCCCGGCGATCTCATGACCAAGGACTTTCGGTGCTTTCTTGATCCGGTACCATTCCATGACATCGCTACCACAGATACCGCTAGCTTTCACCTTCACTAAAAGTTCGGTATCCCCAATGGTAGGAACAGGCATCTCCTCGATACGCACATCATTATTATTGTAGTACATCGCGACCTTCATCGTTTTCATAAAAACCCATGTCTTGTTATAAAAAGGCATTTAATAGAGTTTATTACCAGCCAGACGGATTCGCAAGAAAAGATAGGTTTATATGAAACCCGGAAATCCTCTTCTTCATGAGTCCTTCGGTCGGTCAGACATACATCTCAAACCCTCTTTCGTTTTTTAAAAAAAACCAAATCGATGTTAAACTGGAAAAATACGCATATACACCAGGAGAGACCATAAAAGGCAGCGTGGGACTAAAACTAAAACGACCGCTGCCCGCAAAAAAGCTGATGGTCGGGCTCATCGGATTGCGGATCGTCCATCAGGGTAACATCGCGGTAGGACCTGTCCGGGTGGGCAACCAAGGATCGCAGACGCAGGTCTACACCATCTATCATTTTGAAATACCACTAGACGAAGAGGCGGTCTATTACCATGAACTCTACCCCTTTGAAATACAAATCCCCCCGGATATCCTTCAATCGGCTCAGCAGAATTTCAATTCAACGCTCACTGGCCTTGGCAAAACATTCGCAGAGATTGCACGCGTCATGGACGAGCTGAGCATGACAGGGTCACGGGTGGAATGGTCTGTTGAAGCAAAGCTTCACATTCCACTGAAAATCGATATTGTGAATTCTCAGAAGATTGTCCTTTCAGACCAGAAGCAATGATGCGGTTTTTTAGAACAAAACCTCATGACGAAAACCGTTTTTTGTGAAACGAAAGACGTAAAAGGGAGCGCGCGTTTATTGGAGCACGTTATGTTAATTAAGGCAATCAAACTCAAATCTATTGAAGCAAGACGCTACGTGGAGCCTGACGATAAACCCAGGCAAATCCGCATCGACCATAACAGTCAAATCTCCCAGGTTATCAACAACGCAGAAAAAAACCTCACCATCGAGTTCCAATATACCGCCAGCTACGGACCGATAGGGATGATTAAACTTGATGGCACCATTGTCTGTGAGGACGATGATGCAAAACAACTGGCAAAAGAATGGATGGATACCAGGAAACTACCGGATCAGATTGCCAGCAACATCCACACCGCGGTGATGCACACGTGCGTCCCCGAGGCTGTTGGGATCGCAAAAGACCTTGGGTTACCACCACCAATCCCGCTGCCACAGGTCCGACTCGGATCAGATTCGAAGAAAGGGCAAAGCCAAAGCGGTGTCGAGATCGCCTAATCCTTCTTTTCTGTGGTACGTTTAAATAAATCGAAACGATACGCTCTCTGATGAAAACCGTTGTGGTATCTATTGGAGGATCAGTGGTTCTCTCTGATGAAGCGGACGCACTATTTCTTACTAAACTCACCACTCTTTTTAAAAAAATAAGCAAGGAATACAAACTGTTTGTCATCGTCGGTGGAGGAAAAATCGCCCGGCGGTACATTCAACTCGGACGAGAACTCGGTTTTGACGAGGATACCTTGGATCTAATCGGTATTGATGTGACGCGGGTGAACGCACGGATCATAACGAACCTCCTTGGAGTCTCCAATAAGGAAATTCCTCATACGACTACTGGCGCGCTTACATTTAAGTTACCGATTGTTGTCATGGGAGGAACAGATCCCAAACACAGCACGGATCTGGTTGGTGCGGAGCTTGCAGAAAAAACACATGCGGTCCGCTTTGTGAACGCAACGAACGTCGATGGCGTCTATGATAAAGACCCAAACAAATACAATGATGCAAAACAACTCAAGGAAGTATCGATCGATCAGTTGATCGCACAGTACGGTACCAAATGGGGCTCTGCAGGAAAAAATATCTTCATGGATGAGCCTGCTCTCGAGATCATCCAACGAGCGAAAATACCAACATTTATTGTGAATGGAAAACGGCTTGATCAGCTTGAAAAAGCACTCACGGGTCAACCTTTTGATGGGACGAAAATACTCGTCTAAGGTTAATTCCCAAAGATATGTTGGACCATCCATTCAGGGTTAAACGTGATTTGATCTTCGTACTTCTGGCCAACTCCGATAAATAACAATGGCTTTCCTATCGTGTACGCGATAGAAAGGGAGCTTCCTCCTTTTGCGTCTGCATCAACTTTGGTAAGGATAACTCCATCGATGCCGACGACCTCATTGAACCGTTTCGCCTGCTCCACCGCATCGTTCCCTGATAACGCATCGCCGACGAAGATGATCATATCAGGTTTTGCGACCCGTTTGATCTTCGCCATCTCATCCATCAGGTTCGAGTTCGTCTGCATCCGACCGGCAGTATCCAATAGCACCACATCCTTGTGTTTTGCTTTCGCATGCTCAATAGCATCATATGCGACTGCAGCAGGATCAGACCCAGAGCCATGCTTCACGATCTTCACCCCAAGGTTGTCCGCATGAATCGTGAGCTGTTCGATTGCCCCAGCACGGAACGTGTCACCCGCGGCCATCACACAGGTCTTCCCCACTTTTTGTAACAGGTACGCCATCTTTGCGATCGAAAGGGTTTTCCCGGTCCCATTCACCCCGACAAACATGATGACGACAGGTTTTTTTCGCTCATCGATGAATCGGTTAAAATCAAAGTTATTGGATTTCAGCACATGGCCGATCGCGTTCTTAAGAACAGTTTCAACCAAGTCCCCTGCTTTGCCTTTGTCAAACGGGACTCTCCTGATTTCCTGCTTGACGTCTTTCTTAATCGAGTCAATGACGGAATATGCGACATCGGCTTCGAGCAACCCCATCTCTAGGTCCCAGAGCAGCTCATCAAGTTTCTTCTCATCAATCGTCCAGGAGGGTTTTTTCTCCGCCCCCACGGTTTCTTCGATGCTTTTCCGGGTTTGCAGGGCACGTTGCAGCTCGCTTTCGATGCTCTCCTCAATCTGTTTATCTATCTGTTTCTCACGTTGTTTTTTTTCCTCGCTGATCGGTTTTTGAATTCGTAACGCTCGTTTGCGCGTTACCACTGGCTCTTCGTGTACCACCGGAGCTGCGGGCGGAGTCGCAACAGGTTTTGCCGGAGTTGGAGTCTGCACGGGTTGTACCTGAGGCTCCATCTGATGTTTTTGTTCTTTTTTCTCTTCCTTTTTCAGCTCGGATTCGATCTCCGCTTCGATATTCTTTTCAAAGAGTTTCAATTTCTTTTTGAGAAAATCAAACATGCTTACCCTTTCAACAATATTTTTATCGTTGTGCTTCTTCCATCATCTGCTGTGTCTTGTGCGACAGTTCTTCTGCGTCGGACTGGATCTTCTGTCCCAGGGACACCATCTTTTCAAGGTTTTCTTGGATACGTTTTATCCGTTCGTCGAGTTTTCCCATCGCTTCGTCAACTGATTTTTCAATAACGATTCCTGCGCCAATCCCTATGAGGACGTTTGATGAGTTTTTCAGAGAACCGTTGACAAAGGTCCCGGCACCGACAGGGATGAGTATCTCTGAGTTGTTGTCGACCGCATTCAGTTGTTCTACGGTCATTTTCGCCCGTTGATAATCCATGAGAGTCGACTGGAGATATTGGAGTTGCATCTCAATGGATTCAAGCTGTTGTTTATAGTACTCAATTAATGTAAGGTTCTTGGTGATTTCTTCTTCTTTTGTCATAATGTCCCTTCGATTAATTCTAAGAGAAATGTATCCCCTTTATCAAAGAAGGTGTTATTAATATCTTTCTTGAGCATCATGGATGCGACAAAGCAAGCATGAAGAGGGGAGAAGAAAGTAAATTATTTATACAAACCGTCGATTTACCTTACGAAGGAGAAGGAGAGGAAGGGACAAACCCATGAAACTCAGCAGAGAATTTACTGAAAAATTCTCAGAAATATTTTTAGATGATAGCATGGCTGACTTTTTCAATAGGGAATAGGACAGCCAGTAACCCTCTCTCTTTATTTTTTTTACCAAGGATTTCTATATGGTAACAATATTTTTAATCAACAGTCTCATTCCTGATTCTCATGAGGATTCTTGCTGTTGCTGACATCCATGGGGCGCAATATCGCTTGAACCTTGTGTTACAAAACGTTGCNNCCAGGGGAGCTTGCGACGAATTTTCTGAACCAAATCCCGGTCCCAACGCTAGCAATCCCTGGCAATATCGACACCTTTGATGTCGATCAAGGAATCAGCGCAAGTAACGCGACGAATCTTGACAAAAGACAGGTGACGATCCAGGGAGTCTCTTTCGTAGGGATCGGACGTGAGATCCCCTCTCAGCTTCCTGATCTTTCGATTGATGATGGTACAGGCAAGATACTGTTGAAAAAGCTCCTAAAGACATCTAGCATCCTGGTGACCCATTATCCACCGTTCAAACTACAGGACAAGATATTCATAGGATCTCATGGTGGAAGTAAAGAACTACGCAGCCTCATTGACCTCTATACGCCTCGATTAGTCCTCTGTGGACATATCCATGAGGACCCAGGGATGACCACTGTGGAGGGTACAACGGTGGTGAACTGCAGCATGGGGAAACGAACCGAAGGAGCATTGGTAGAAATCAGTACTACACTCAAGGTCTCGATACTTGACTAAACAGAGTAAAAAGAAAGTAGCCCCGAACGGATTCGAACCGATGTCACGAGAGCAAAAGTATCGTATGCATGACCTCTACACTACGGGACTATAGAGATTTTTACAGTCTGTATGTAATTTTCTCTCCCCTCCTAAAAAAACTATATATCGTAGGAGACAATTCCTTCATGTAAGGTTGGTGTAGCCTATCAAGGTTGATATTATCGGCGCAGGCCTCGGGGGGCTGAGCACGGCAATCTCGATAAAAACCCATGACCCAAACATCGAGGTTGTTGTCCATGAAAAATACAAAAACATCGGATACAACCCTGAGGGACGACGATGTGGTGAGGCACATTCGGTTGAATGCGAATGGAAACAATGGATACCAACTGGAAAAAGCATTTTTAACATGATCCTGTGTGCGGATGTCACGATAGGTAAGCATCATTATGTTGCCACGCGGCCTCCCGGTGTTGCTTTTATCCTCAACCGACAGGAATTCATCTGCCAGTTAGCGGCTGACGCGGAGAAACGAGGGGTGATTATCCGGACGAACGATAAAATACAATCGGTTGAGGATCTCGATGGGGACGTGCTTGTTGATGCATCAGGTTGCCCAAGCATGGTCAAACGGGAACTGAACCTCGGGTCAGGGTACATCGGGAAAACCTACCAAGAGACACTTGAAAATGCGAACTGTTTTTCCTGTGACACGATACGGATTATGTTTTCTCGTTTTGGAGGGTATTTCTGGATTTTCCCACGAAACCCTGAAAAAAATGAGGTGAACGTCGGGGTGGGAATGTTTGGGGATTCCATCTCTAACCTCCGAGAGATGCTGCGCGAGTTCAAAGAGGAACAACGCATCACCGGCACGGTGAACTATGTGGTTGGTGGATTAATCCCCCTGGGGTTGCAACGTCCTTTCCTTTACAGAAACATCCTCTTTGTTGGTGATACGGGTGTGGGGGCGTTCCCGTTCTCCGGTCAGGGGATCTATCGAGCATTGATGAGCGGTGATATCGCCGGGCGATGCATCGCACAGAACAACATAAAAAAATATCCGTCTATCATACGGAAAGAGTTCACACAATGGGACGTAATGGGATCGCTATTTATCAAAATAAATTTGGTTTTTCGTAAGATTAATCCGGTGTTGTTTTACCATTCGTTGAATTTTTTTGCCCGAGGAGGAAACGAATTTGAGTTACTCTCCCACTGAGTACGTGCAGGGTTGATTCACCAGGATAGTTCGTGTTGGGCGTTTTTTTTTNNTCTGAGTTGAAGAAGCAAATGATGCTGGTGTTGTCTGATTCGTCTATGTACATCCGGCTATGTAATCCAGGGATATCACCGCTGTGCCCGGTGTAAACGGTTTTTCTGAGTGGTTTTTCGATGATCATCCATCCAAGTCCATAGTGGAAATTTTTGTAGATGTTTCCTGGTGGCTGGATGGTATGCATGAGGCTGACAGTCTCATTTTGGAGGATGCGTGTGCCGTTATAGACCCCATGGTTCATATGGGCGATGAGGAAACAGGAGAGATCATCGACGGTCGTCATCAATCCTCCTATCGGGTAATGCAGGAGTTGGTAGTGAGGGAGTTTTTCGTACGTTCTATTCTGATACAGATAGGGAAAGGCGACGTCATTGATAGGGAGATCTGGGAGGCGAAACCCTGTCCGTGTCATCCCGAGAGGGGTGAAGATATGGTCGTCGCAGTACTCATGGAAGGGTTGTCCTGAGAGGATTTGTACCAGATAGGCTGCAATATCGAAGTTGATGTTGGCGTATTGCATGTATGCTCCTGGGCGATGGGTGGCATCCCATATCTCGGGCGTGTAGTATGCACCCTGGGGGAGAAGATATTCCTCAAGCCAGGGGCTGGGGTACCAGGGTATGGGAGGTGGATTGGAATAGTTGAACCAATGATACGCCAAGGGGTCCGTGATGAGGCTAGAGGAATGAGAAAGAATCATCCGGATCGTGATCGGGTCATCCGGATAATTCGGGTTTCTGAGAGCAAAGGGGAGATACAGGTTGACGTCGTCATCCAGGTGAAACAATCCTTGTTCATAGAGTTGCATGAGGGCGGTGCTAGTGATGGTCTTGGTGATGGAGGCGACGACGTAGATGGTCTGGGTAGTCGCTGGTTCGTGTGCTTCGATGTCGGAGAATCCGTATCCTTTCTTCCAGATGACCGTGGTATTGTGGATGATGCAGGCGGACATGCTTGGGTAATGGCCGATGTTCAGTAAGATGGTGATGAGACGGTCAAAGGAGGTATCATTGAGGAAGGGCTGGTCTGGTGACTCTTTTTGACCTAGTCTCTGTTGGATTGTGACTGCTGTAGAAAACGTTGTGGAAAAAAGAATCAGTACGAGGAGGAGACTTATGAGCTTCGTTTTCATATGATATTCTATATATTATTAGTCATTGAATAAATATATATTTTTCTAAAGGATTCTCTCTCCAGAACGGGTTCACCGTTCCTCTATGTGAAAAGATATGAAGGAATCAAAAAAATATTATTGTAAAATATGCAAAAGAGAATTACTACCAAGAGATTCTCCCGAAGAACACTCTGAGAAATCAAAAATTTCATTACATCACATTGATTATAAAAACAATATTGCCATCAGAGTATGCAAAGAGTGCCATAATAAATTGCATACGACTATGAAGAAGCACAAATACGGTTATAACAACATTATCAGAAGAGACGGCACGAAAAAAGGTCGCTTATCCCCGGGTGAGTACCCTAAAAAAATAATTGATTAGAAATGCTCGCTTTTTAAATTTGAAACGGTAAATAGTCATCAAAGAAAAATGGGCCAGGCCGGAATTGAACNNGGCGATCTCCGCGTTGTAAGCGCGACGTCATAACCACTAGACCACTGGCCCAGTAACAGTTACAAGGACATCAGTCACCGTTTTAAATGTTTTTCAGGTCGATTTCATAAAATAATTACGCAACAAGAAAATTTTTTTCTTTTATTTTTGTTTCTTTTTTAAGATATTTTTTAGGAATAGATATTGTTAAAATATTTGGAGGATGGTATGAAATAATTAACAAGTGTTAATTTTAAATAGGGGTAACATATTATTTTAAATAGTTATAAATTATTAAAATAATATAATAAGTGAAAATAAAAAGGGGATTGTATAATGAAGATTGACAATAAAATAGTAAGCCTAATCATGATAAGTATCTTTTTATGTTCTCTGAATGTCTCTGCAGTCAAGACACCTCGGACAACGACAAATGATACTACGATTATTGACTCTACCAATCAGTCTGTTCAAAATTCATCAGATGGTGAAGGAGACATCGATCCATTAGTTGATTTAGAAGTAACAGTGACAATAAAGGAAATACGAGCCTTGAATAAAATTGATGATATAAGTAAAGCAGATTTTTTTGTTATCGTCTATATTAATAATGAAAAATTCAGAAGTAAAATATGGTTGAATCAAAATTATGTGAAGGAACCCTGGTCCGCGACACTTAATGTCCCTGACGATGTAGAAAACGTCTCGATTAAAATCCAACTATGGGACTGGAATTTAGGTCTGAGTAGAATTTGTGACCTCAGCGACAATAGCGGTTCACTCCTGAAGGCATATGACATCGACCTTATCTATAATCTGAAAACAGCACATTGGACCGGGGATGATTATAACTATCCCTACATGTCATGGGCTGATCCGAGTGGGTACGGTCGATTAAATGGTTGTGATGATAACAGTATCTACCAGAATGAGAGAGACTGTCTCATCGTGTTTGATATCACTCAAAATGATTTTGACGGGGATACGATTCCCTATTGGACTGAGGTAAATAGGTATCATACAGATCCTCAAGTGAATGATACTGGGAGAGATGACGACGGTGACGGAGTACCAATAGAGTGGGAGTTCAAATGGGGAACTATTATTGATTATGATTATAATGATCAAGTCTGGAGGTTTGAATGGATTTATGACCCATTTGTGTGGGAGGACCATTCCAATTTGGATCCAGATAACGATGGACTTAACAATGTTGAGGAATATTTGACATCAGAGTGGGGTTCTGATCCTTTTAGAAAAGATATTTTCGTAGAACTTGACCAGATGGAAGCAGGACCAAACGGGGAACAAGCCAGTGTATTCCCAGAATTAGGCAAGGACCTTCTCAGGGATGCGTTTGATAGGTACAATATCTATCTTCATTTGGATGATGGATCGATGGGCGGCGGAGAATGGATTCCTTTTGACAATGAAACACCGCGTGAAGAATTAGTGGTTCTGTACCAGGATTACTTCCTTCACGGTGATGCCAATAACTGGAGAAAAGGTGTGTTCCACTATGGGTTACTTGTCTATGATGCGACCTATGCAGGATATGTGTTTGGTGTGGATGATAACTATTGGGGTGCATATCAGATTTCAAGTAAGCGCGTCGATAAACGAAGCCACGGTGCAGGCAAAGCTATCGGCTATGCAAGCGTCTATATGCATGAGCTTGGTCATACGCTTGACATCAGAATGCCAGGTGGTCATGATGCGAAAAGCGGATTTCCCTGGAACATCAATTGGTGGAAATGGCGCCCCTATAAAAGTTGCATGAATTACGGGTACACCTATCTCTTGGTTGATTATTCTGATGGTTCTCGTGGCAGGAATGATCATGATGATTGGGGTACCCTTGATTTACCAGGATTTCAAGTAAACGTCGAATGAACAAGGTTTTTGACCTAAGGTAGGTCAGTGCATCATTCGTGCTGTTCTCATGAAACGTTGTTTCAGAGTTTTTTTAAAAAAAATCTATGGTCGTTTTTTGATGCGGATGAAATACAACACGAGCAGCGCAGGACCAAATACCCAGGCAGCATAGAGGAATGTACGAGCAAAGCCAAGAGTAACTGCGAGAGAACCCGTGATCATCCCAGCCCCATTTAACCCAACATTGGCAATACCGGTGAAGATCCCATATTGCGTCGCACCAATCCGAGGATTGGTGACATCCATGAACAGTGCGCACGATACCGTCGAATGGCCTCCCATAAAAAACCCTATCATGCCATAAATAATGGACAGCTTCCACCACGAATCAACAAAAATAAGGGAAGCGGTACACACGATGTTGAAGCCGATGAAAAGATACAGTGCTGATTTCCTCCCGATCCTATCGGTCAGGACCCCACCAACAAGAGAACCGATAGCAAGAAACACAGGCAGAACCATGGCGATAAAGCCAATTTGAACATCGCTTAGACCAAGACCATCTCTCATATAGATTGGGACGATAAAAGACATGATCCCCTCATTCATGAAGACAAGTGGCGAAAAAAGCGCAATCAGCAGAACCGTTTTTGTTTTAAATTCTTTGACGACGAGAGACGCTATTTTTTCTTTTACTTTTCCCTTGACAATTTCTTTGACAACAAAAGGGAACAGAAGGATAAGGAGAATCAGAAGTGCATTGATGAGGTAGACAAAATGATACCCATACTGGGAGCCTATGTAGGGAAAAAGAGCTGCACCGATAGCCCAGGCTGAGTATTGTCCTGCAAACATCGAACCATTGATTTTCCCCCGGTCTTTGTCGGTTGATACATCAATAGCCCAGGCATCTGCTGACACATCGATGAAACCGATGCCGACATGGCTCAGAAATATAAGAAGAGTAAACGGCAACAGGGATGTGCCTGGGTCGAGAAATGAGACGAGAAACATGCAAGAAACAGTAAGTGCTCCTCCAAGTATGATGAAGGGTTTTCTTCCAAACTTGATAAAAAAATCAATGACCGGGCCCCAGACGAATTTGAGCATCCAGGGGATGTTGACGATCCCAACGATGAGGGTGGTGATCGGTATCGATACCCCTTTTTCTCTGAGGTAGAGGGATGTAGCGACGGTTGTTATCGCTACCATTAACCCTTCAGAAAAATAGAGGCTCCCGAAAAGGAAATACTTCATACCTCTATTGTTTTCAATACCAACCATTAAAAATTAAATAATATAATAAAGATTTAAATATTTGTATAGGGGATGTTTCTTTTATTTCTTAGGATTTCTTCCCGGTCATCTGGCTGATTTCAATTTTAATGACGGTCACTTCTTTAAGCTTTTTTTCTGGAAAAACGTACGATGATCCTGGTGAATAATGGTCGATGATGATGTGTAATGCTTTTTGTTTGTGTTCGACATCTGTTATGAAACATGCCGTTCCGTATCCAATCACACTTTCATAGTTCATCGACCACTGACAGGGGANNGGGTGCTGAATGGAAGTACAGACAGTTGTTGCTGTACCCAAAATTCAATGGGACAATATAGGGGGTCTCATGGTCGATGAAGCCGATTCTGCAGACGGTTGCTTTTTGGAGAATCGAATCGATTTCTCTCCTGTTGGTGATTTCTTTTTCTGCTCGTCTCATGCGCTCTTTCTCCCTGAAACGAAACATTTATATAGGGCATTAACAATTGTTAACCCAGAGAGGTGTAATTGTTGATGAGTGTATTTTTTTTATTCTTTCCTCCCAAATCCTCATCAACAATTTACTTCCTATTATTTTAGTCATACAATGCTAAGTGAAATTTTTAAGAGAGATTCAACCAAGACTTAAGAGTTCGAAAACAGTCTGAGCAAACGATGATACGTTCGCATGCAGTAAGGGAATTCCCATCATAAATGCAATCGAGTTGTACAACATAGTACGGTTTTCCCCCGATGTCCGTCTTACATTTTTGACATGCTATTTGATGCCTTTTGTTTTTCAATTCATCTTCATTCATTCTTATTCACCGCCTTACTTTTTTTTCTACAAAGAATTCCTTCTACGAAAAGATAGATGTTGATTGATAGAAGCGGGACGAAAAGGAAAAACAAATATTCCTCTATCGGCAATCCAAAGAGGTTCCCTACGATCTCATCTTGTGAGAACACCCATAGTCCCATTCGGACGGAGAGTTGATCCCACATCACCGCAATGAGGAATAAAATTAATAGTGCGGCACCAAGCGATTTCAGGTGTATTTTTTTCCGATTCAGATACAGAAGAACGAGATTGGGAACGATAACAAAAACACAGAGAAGTTGAAGATATAAGTACATGAAAAAAAGAATAATATGATGTTATAAATACTCATCTATGAGAGAATCTACTCCTTTTTTGCATGGGTGTTTTTATAGGAGACCGAAAAGTATAAAAAGTAGAATTAACAATTGTTAATATAGAGAGGTACAATTGCTGATGAGAGATATTTTTTCCGTTTCAACCTTTTCTCTCCCTCATCAGTAATTTTACTTCCTAATGACTTTCGTCGTATTAGAAAAAAAATTTACAGACGAGGAATGATTACTACTCGAAACGGACTAATGATGACTCCCAAACATTGCCGAGTGACATAGAGATACAAATCATCATCTCCTCCTAACAGTGTCACAGTAATAGTGAAAAAGCCTCGGGTAAACTTCCGACCTGCGACAGCAAATTCCCACGACTGAACGATTTCTTTTGTAACTGTCCAATTGCATGGGGTATACACTCCTTGTTTGATAGTAGATACATATTCTTTTCGGAAAAGATGCTTCAATGTAATTTCAATAGTAACATTTGCAGAATCGACAGTCTCATTACTGTTTTCGATCAACACAGAGAATTGAGCTGAAGGTGATAATCGGGTTCCTTTCATTGTAATGACAAGGTCATGGTTGGACAATCGAGGATGCAAACATGCCATTGACGCAACGGTGCCTAAAGCAAGCTTACAGACCTTGGTCAAATATGAGAAATTCATATGAGCAGCGATATCTTCCGATGTGTGATAGAACGGGTTGGTCGCGTTTCTGACAAAATCAGTCCCCGCGTATCCTTGTTCAACAAAGGAGAAATGGTCGCTATCTGGGTCCTGGGGCAAAGAGAGAACGACCAGACCGATGTCATCAGGATAATCAGAGGCGACAGATCGACTTAGCAAACTCATCCATGCTGACGCAGGGTTTGCATGATGCTTCACACTGTTTCCTTCCTCGCTTGTGATCGCGTAACCAATCTTATCAAGAGCAAGGACTCCAAGGATGTTCTGGTGATGCGCAGAGGTGTTTGTTGCATAACTCCGACTGCCGAGAAGACCTTGCTCTTCGCCAGAAAACAAGATAAATTGAACGGTTGTATTAAACGAGTACTGGCGCATGATATCTGCGATCATGAGAACCGCCGCTACCCCTGAACCATCATCTTCAGCACCAGGAGAGATCGCAAGGCTGTCGTAATGAGCACAGAGTATGACCGTAACATCTTTTGAGAGCGTGCCTTCCAATGCTGCCACGATGTTTTCCCCAGACCGTTTTTTTTCCGTCCATGGATCTAATTGTACTGGCAGATTCATCGCTGAGAATTGACTATACAGATAATCTCGGAGATCTGTAAGTGCTTGTGATCCTGTAGGATGTGGGCCAAACGCTTGGATATCCTCTACATAGGATCGTAAATGTGATTCGTTGACCTGCGCGAACATTTCAGAAAGATCAGATGATTCTCCTTTCGCTGCGGCAATATTCGGTACGATCATTCTCAGATCTGAGAGAGAACCAAGAGCATACGGAGAAAGAAAAAGGACAATGCAAAGACAACAGAGGAGAAGATCAAGGGATTTTTTCAAATCATTCTTTTTCATCAATTAAAAAACATATTAATTTGTTTATTTAAATGTATGGCCTCTAGAATGAGGCAAGGATAAACAATAAAGACTACAGAACCATATCTATAGTAATCTCGTGAGGGGCCATGAAAGCGGTTGTAAAACAAATAGAAAGCTGTTCTTTTATCGGAAAAGCAGACAGCAATCATTGGGTATCAATCGACACGAAGAAAGAAGTGTCAGGGTCTGATGCCGCGGCACATCCCATGGAGCTTGTACTGCTTGCACTAGGGAGTTGCACCGGTTGCGACGTGATATCGATTCTACAAAAGAAAAAAGTGCCATTACAAGACTTTGAGATCCATATCGATGCGGAACGAGCAGAGGAACACCCACGGGTCTTTACGAAAATTCATCTTGAGTACGTCTTTGTTGGCACAGGGTTAAATTCGACACATCTCGAACGCGCCATTGAGCTATCACAGCAGAAATATTGCCCAGTATCAGCGATGCTCAGGCCATCGGTTCCTATCATCACATCCTATCGAATTGTGGAAAAACAGCAACAAAAACAGCAATGACAAATCTTGGTTGAAACCATGGAAATCAGCAGAGTAACACGGACACGGACGGAAGCAAAAGCATTCTACAATAAAATAAGCCCCTGGTACACTCTTCTAGCAGGGGCTTCTGAACGGAGATGCTGGGATGCATGTCTGCAGAAACTTCATATTCAAGAAGGAGAACAGGTCCTTGAGATTGGATTTGGAACAGGAACATGCCTTCTCGAATTAGCTGAATCGATTGGTGATTCTGGTAAAATCTACGGAATTGATATCTCTGAAGGGATGTGCGAAATTACACAACAGAAAGTAAACAAAGCTGGACTGAGCAAGCGCGTGGCCCTCCGATGCGATGATGCGATACCGCTCCTCTTCGATACGAGTATATTTGATGCGATAATAATGAATTTTACTCTCGAGCTTTTTGATACCCCTGAAATTCCACAACTGCTATCTGAATGTCGTCGTGTTCTCCGGCCTCATGGACGAATCGGGGTGGTATCGTTATCAAAAAAACAAGGATCGAACACGTTGGTACAGATGTATGAAGTTGCACATAAGTGGTTTCCTCGGATCATCGATTGTCGACCAATTTTCATTGAAGAGGTGGTTACCACCGCAGGTTTTCAAGTCGAAGAATCAATAGAGATGAATCTTTGGGGATTGCCCGTGGTAGCACTGGTGGCAACAAGAAAATAAAAGAAATATATGAAATATATCATGTGTTCTTATCTACGTTTTTTTCACTTTGTTGATCTGATGCTCGATGGCGAGAAACGCGTTTCTCATCGCTTGATGAGGACCGTACCCCTCTTGGGTCGAATAAAACACACCAGGTTTCCCTGAAAGCTTCATCTCGCAGACGACACGGAAGAGCCCTTGTTTTGTCTCCTTATGTTGTTCAAGAGAGACATGAAGGTAACCGACCTCAAGATATTTTTCATAATTTTTCAGGAACTCTGCGTGGAGGAACTGTGCTGCTTGTTCTTTTTCGAACCCTTGGACTGTGTTGTTACGGTGATGGAATTGGATAGCGATGGTTTCTTCTTTTTCAAACCCAGTAAACGGTGCAAGGAGCTCTTTATGAGTGACGATGCCATGCAGATGGTTATCTTTCCCGATGAGGACACCGGGAAGCTCGAATTGATGCATTTTGCTATGAACGTCCTTTATAGAGGTTTCAGGTGACAAAAGCAAGGGTTGTTCATTCATGATGGATTTTGCGGGTAAATCCAGATTTTGTCTTTTTTCTGATTCGAAGTCATCCCGTCCCTCGATATTACTCTGTCCATGCAGGATGTTTTTAAGAATAGAACTCATGGTAATGGCACCAACAACGGTTGAATGATCAACTACGGGAAGATAGGGAATGTGCTGTTGTCGGAACAAGTGCAAAACTTTTCCTATTGTCTCTTCAGGGCCGACGGAGAGGGGTGTCGTACACATGATGGTTTTCACGGGCTGTATCCCGATGGTTTGTTCAGTAAGTTTTTTGATGACGTCATCTGCGGTGACTATACCAAGCAAGGTGTCATTGTGAAGAACTGGAAGGGTATAGATGTTGTTTTCAACCATGGCACAGGCGATTTCCTCAAGAGAGGTTTCTGGGGTTAATTTGGGAGAGTGCGTCAGCATGGTGTGCAATTTTGTTTGGAGGGTTACGCTCGGTTCCATGAGTGTTCGTTTTAAAAGCATTCCTTGGTATTTGTTATGATCGGTAATGACAATGGCATCAGTGGTCTCGAATAGGTTGATGGCTTGGGAAAAAATGTCGTTTATGTCTTTTTTTATTACCTCTTTTATGAGAATATCTTGTGCGGAGACCATAATGGATCACGTCACATCAGGATAGGGAGACGAGTTATAAATGTTTGTTACAAGAGAGAGAAAAATGTCTCCAAAAAAAATCGTATTTTGTTCGGTGAAAAATCACTAACCAGTGTTTTTCATTTGACTGTTTTCTTCGTCCCATTTGTGTATTCGGATACGTATTTTCGTTGTTTTGTCTTCGAAAAAGCGAAAGTAATATAAATCGGAATTAACAATTGTTAAGTAGGGACGTAAAATATGAGGGAGTGTAGTTTTTTTTCCATCTTTTCCTCCTCGCCTCACCAGCTCAAAACCTTTCTCAATTTTACGTCCATCTTTCCATACATCGCCCAAGCAACTCTTGTCAGATTCCCATTAATAGCGGTCTTCCTTGATTACTGAAACCATGTTGTGGCTCATAAGGGTTAAATGCAGGATCACCGTACAACACACGGACATAGAACGTCGGGAGTTCTGCATCAATACGTTTTTCTCCCCGTAACGCCTCACCAACACTCCAGTCATCCAC
This sequence comes from Methanobacteriota archaeon, assembly GCA_017885605.1. Classification (GTDB taxonomy): domain Archaea; phylum Thermoplasmatota; class E2; order DHVEG-1; family DHVEG-1; genus SM1-50. The sequence continues at coordinate 31,902 of JAFNFT010000043.1, forward strand.
GATCAAATGATTTTCAAGAACCGTCAGACCAGACTCTTGACCGGTTTCTCTTGTCGCACCAACAAAACCATTACAACCAGCATGAAGCATGACAAGTCCAATGTTCATCTGCGGAGGAAGACCATCAGTACGCCCCATCAAACACGCTGAAGAGAGGAAGATGCTTGGTTTCTCAAACACCCAGTTCTTCACATGAGCGACATCAAACGCTTTCGAATAAATATCCAATCCATAGAGTGACGCAGGAAACCAAAACCAATCCCCATGACCCAGATATTCAAGGTAATTCGCACCAGTGAAGATTCCAAGGACCTCTGCGATCTGTCGACTGTTCCGAAAATCTCCATAGACCTTCGAAGTAAACCCATACTCCCTGATTTCTCTCGCATAGGGGATCTGATGGAAAATCCCACCGGTCTCACTAAATCCCTCCCCGAAAACGAAATGGAATCGAGAATGCCAATCGTCTGGACTTTCTGGTTCGCCGCAGAGATTCTCATAGAAGAACGTCCGAGCAATCAGCACACTAACATCCTGCATATCCCAACTGATCAGACGTCCCACCGAAAGGCTCTGATTTAACGTATATGGATTATCCGACGGCAACCCTCGGTCAGGGATATCCTCCTGAGAAGGACCATAGTAGTACATCGGAATCATCGTCGTATCCGCAAGGAGAGCAAGCCAGGCAGGCCCGGAAAGATACCCAGACAGAAGATCATGGGCATCCAGACGCTCCAAAGTTTTCTTCAGTTGCTGGACTGTCGTGTTGACCTTCGTGTTTGTAAAGTGATGTAAAGACTCATTGTACCAGGGACCAGACCCTGACCCTTGAGCAGCGGATGAATACCGTTCATCGGTAAGCTCCCAGGACGCATTCGCTATGGTGAGTCCCCCATGGGCTGCAGCAAGGTATGGCGCAAGACTGGAGAGCTTTGGGATGAGCGGAAGATGAGGAGAACTCAGTGTTGAGAGAGACGCCATCATCGTGATATCGGCATCGACGAAGGAGATCCCCCTCTGAACAAAAAAACCGCCTTTTATCCCGTTGTATACCTTTATCTGGAGAGTATAAAAACCTGTTGCGTTACAACTGAGAGTCTCGACATAGCTCTTTCCAATGTCATACCCCATGCTGTTCGCATACGCAACGATCCGCCCTTGAGCATCAGTCAGGGTCATGAAAAGAAGAGGGACAACCGGGGAGAAACGCCCAAGCAACGATCCATGTTTTTGAAAAATTTCCCCAGAAATCTGGATACGAGTTAGACCATCAGGGACAAAAATCGTATAGTTACGGGTATCATTCCCAACAATATCGAATTCTTTACCAAGGATAATGATTTTTTTATTGATGATATGGTCAGAGAATGATAGGTTCGTGATGTTGAGAACCGCTGGGGGGACAACGTCTGAGGGGTTCGTCATGATAAGATAATTAACCGAACCGAATTGATCTTTGATAACAGTCAAAATCATTTCAGTGACCGCAGCTTCATTGATAAGGGATGTCACGGTGATATTCTCAAGATGAAGAGTAATATTTCCAACGACATACGCATGGGTTGTCTGAAGCTGCGTGCAGACCGTCTGAATCTCCGCAACATTATCATCAAAGATAAGTAAAGGCATGTTCAGGTAACTAGCGAGAGGGGTGGCAAGGAGACTGAGCTGATACGCATCCACCGCATCATACGGGATGATCAGAACAGCTGATGCGGTTGTAAACACAGAGGTTGCTAAAGAAATCGCGACCGATGGTGCAGACCCCAGAATCTCAATTGATTCATAGGAGGTCTCCAGATGTTCACCCAGAACCAAAAGTGTCTGATTAGGAGAGTCGAAAAAGGTTTCAAGAAACCGTGCTTGGGCATCGGTGAGATTGCCCTCATGGTGGACCAATAACGGAAGAAGCCCTGTAGAATTCGTTTCTTTATCATACCAACAGGCAAGACTTGCGCCGATGAGACTAAAGTAAGGATCGCTCTCAGAAACAACCACAGCATCTGCTATGGAAGATCGTACGGATCGATTTGAAGATGGTTCTAATGATAAACAACTAGCCGTCTCCCGTCCCATCCCTGGTATGTACAAGGTAGAAACAAGAAGAAAAAAACCAAGGAAGACCGCGGTGAATGTTTTCATCTTATATATTTATAGGGTGAAGGATATTAATAATCTTTGGATTGCCCGATATACGAAGAGAAAAATAATATATAGGTTCAATAGATATTAAATTCCATCTCGTTGAATCTTGATGTATCACAAGGGGAAAATTCCATGAAAAGCAAAATAGGCATTCTCTTGATTTTACTCCTAGGAGTATCTTCTATAGGTGCTGAAGTAATACCGACTGAGTCACAAAGAACGGTAACAAATCCACTACATCCAATGGTTTTTGATTTTGAAAAAGAAGTAACCATTGTGATTAACATCTCAAGTGTCGCGTACGGCCATGAACTGCTCTGGAAAGCAAATACAACAGGTACCAACTACGAGGAATCTGCGGTGACCTATACCGATGGTATCGCATACATTGGTTCCTGCAGCACTCATGGAGCCGGTCATGACAAAATCTTTGCAGTAAACACGACCACAGGGGATATTATCTGGAGCAATAATACAGGACCAGGCTATGTCGGCCCGGTCATCGACGGAGACGTCGTGTACATCGGCAGTTCAACCCATGGATACGACCCTGATAATGAATATATGTACGCATTTGACAGATTCACCGGGGAACAATTGTGGAAGACACCGATCTACGGTGGTATCGCTGAGTCAGTTCAATACGATGAAGCGAAAATCTATTTTTGTTCTGGTTTTTATGAGACAAAAATGTATGCGTTAAACAAAAACGATGGAAGCATCAACTGGACGTATCCGACAGGTTTCCAAGTCTGTCCGAATAAACCGATGTTGAAAGACAACGCTGTTTATGGCGCATTTTGGGATAATTATAATGTGGGAAAATTATACAAAATCAATGCAACCAATGGTCAAGAGTTATGGAGTGTCTCCTTATCTGCGGGTCCTTGGGATAATTCTATCACAGCGGATGGCCAGGGACGTATCTTTTTAGCCATCTATTATGATAGCACGATGAATGCATTCAGCGAATACAACGGTCAGTTACTCTGGACGTATCCGCTCCATGGTGGACCCTTATCGTTCAACGCGTATCATGATGGGCATGTGTTCATCGCAGACACTCTCGGATATGTATATGCGTTGAATGCCAGTACCGGTCATCTGATCTGGGAGACAAAGGTCGGGGGCTCCTGTGATATCAGCTCTCCGACATTAAGCGGCGGGCTTCTTTTTATCGGCACACGGGATGGCCCTGATGGTGCGTTTTATGTGGTGAACGAAACCACCGGTTTGGTTCTCTGGCGATACCCGATCAGCGCCAGTGTCACCGCGCCTCCTTCGATAGTCGATGGGATGATGTTTTGTGGGTCAGACGGCTGGAACATGTACGCGTTTGATGTCGGCGTTGGAGGCGGTGATTGGTTGCTTCATCGCTATGACCGATGGAACACAGCGTATTCACCGGTCGGGCTCGAGACATGGCAATACGTTCGCGCAGCCTGCAGTTCACAGCAAGATATCATCACATGTGTGGTCACCAATGTCTATGACCATCAAGTGCAGAATATTGTTTTGCATCTGCCGTATTCTGCGTACTGGTATACGGAATCAGGTGAGCTTCTGAAGGAAAATTCCGATACCTATACGCTTGATTCGCTGCCGGCAGGAGGGGCTCAAACGTTGTTGATAAGCCAAGAACCATTATTCCTTGTTACCATCACGAAACCAGAGAATGCTCTGTATGTCGCAAACACAAAAATACTTCCTTTCTTTGTTCCGCTCATGTTCGGTTCTATCGAGGTTCAAGCATCGGTTCACGAGGTCAACAAATCTCAGGTCGATCGTGTGGAGTTCTATATCGACGATGAACTGCAAGAAATAGATACCATGGCACCATATAGTTGGTTGTGGAGTCAGCGATCCTTCGGTTCTCATATGATAAAAGTAATCGCGTATAAAAATGATAAAAATGCTACCGATGAATTGAAAGTATGGAAAATATTTTAATCAAGAGAACAAAAACATAGAATCATCATGATTTCTCTCCATAAAACCATATTGTTCGTTTTATATTATTTTTTTCAAGGTCGTAAAGATTGGAAAAATTTATTAGCCCTATAGACGATGATTTTTTGTCGGATGATACGAACCCTCCATTTGTATCAATACAGACAACAAATTTAAATGTTTTGTTGAAGATAAAAATAACACCTATTTATCGAGTGGACTGAGAATGGCTTATAAGAACATGATCCTCGTAAAACCACGATGAGAAAGAAAAATGATATTCTTAGAAAGATTACAATAAGCAAGTTATTTTGGCGTTTTTTCCTTAGCTCAGGATAAAAAGAACGATGATGATAGCAAGGATGCGGGCGAGTGGATCAAGGAAGGGAAGTCGTAAAAGGAAGGGGATCTTTGCAACCTCAGGTCCTTCCACAGGTAGTACTGATGAGTTGGTGAAGCGATAGAAATGGACTGAATTTGACTTCAGTGTTTGTGTTAGCATATAAGGGGATGTGTTGTATGTCGTTTTATTGGTTATTTCGAGATGATGGGTCTCATCAATGAGGTACTGCACAGCAGTATAAGTCGTGTTCCAGGGCAGGTTGGATATCTCAAGGGTATATTGGGTGTCATCTGCGTCGAAATTACTGACAAGGACGCTGATGTTTGTGTGATTCTCTGAAATTCCCGCAAGATACGTAATACCGGCCGATGCGTCCATGATTGGTGTTGAGATTCTCAAGGGTGTATCCTGGGTGATATCCTTCATTACTTTATAGGTCAACGCTGGTCTTTTATAGACACCGTGATAGGTGAAGAGGCTGAGGTCAAGTCCAAGGAAGCGCATGAGCCAGTTGTTCTCTTGGTTCCCTCGGTAGCGGTATGCATAATCAAGCTGTGCATCTTGGAAAACCGTAAGACAACAGGCGGTAAACGCGGCATTTCTCGCATTGTCCTTATCCCGCTGTGGAGTGAGGATATCAAGGTTCCATTCGGTGTTAATGTTCTCAGCATCAGGAAATCCATACGAATCAAGAAGCTGGCGAATATGTCGGGATGCATTGTATATATCAAACGGTGTGTTTGCATAGCGATGCCATGAGAAGAAATCCAAGGGAACATCATGGTCTTTGACATATTGTAAAAAACCTTCTGTATAATTGACATTGGTCACTGATGATGTACATGGGCCACCGATTTTTAGGGATGAATTCCAATTTTTCATCGTATCGGCGGTGAAATGATACAGCTCGTAATATTGGTCAGCGGTCCCATTCCAAAACCCGCCCAGATCAGGCTCGTTCCAGACTTCCCAATACACGATGTTGTAGTAGAACCCCTGCCTCCAGCCCTCGTTGTAATGCATAGAGATATGTGTACAGACTTCTGCCCATTTCGTGAAATTTGTTGGTGGATTTCGCAATGTTTGATTCTGGCCAGCGCTCTCTCCAAGTCGGTAAAACACCTGACATCCTGCGTGAATCATACTAGTGATGAGGGGATCGCTGGTTTCGAAATGGTAGCTGGATTCATTGGTTGGGTCTGCGCCCCAATCCGGGAAAATCGTCGTCATATCAGTCGGACCAAACAGATCATGGGTTCGGATAGAGGTCATCCCAATGTCACGATAGTGGTCTGTTAAATCAACATATGATGACTCATTTTTAATCGGGAGAGGACCATCATTGATGTTCCCAAAAGGACGAATCACACCGGTTATATTCAAGCAATCAAGTCGTATGGAAATCGTATCTTTTGATACAGATGAATGAAAGATGAGAGGAGAAAACATAGCTGAGAAAGAAGGACACAGAAACAGTATGCATCCGAGAAGAAGCACAACTATCCGTTGCACAGTAGTATTTTGCATAGATATCAATACGTCAGGAGATTATATAAAACTTCTTCATATAAATAAAATGAATAAACTTCTCCTGTTAAGAGCCAATGAAATCATCGGCGATAAATCAGAGAATCCTCTTATATAGATCATGAAAAAAAGAAGAAAGATGAGAGAGATTACTCTCCGAGGAATTGTTGTAGCAGGCTAAATACCAGAGGGAATCGATGGAAAAGATTCCAGAGAAAGGCTGATGATGCTGCTGGCATGGTGACTTGAAGCGTACCCCACCCACCTACGGCATAGTAGATATCTCTAGCTTGTACCTTGATGGTATAAATGCCCTTTTTTGTGAATGTATGGTCTAGGGTCACGTTCTCGTTCGACGGATACGGTCCTACCCAGCTGCTGTTTGTCGTATCACCCCAATCAACATAGTAGAAAACCTCGTCACCCTCTGGGTCTTCAGCTACAACGGTATAGGAATACGCCACTTTTGGTTTTCCCTCGGTCGTACCCTGGATCGATGGAACAGCGGGAGGATTATCCTGAATGGTCGTTAATGTTTGCACATGATATCCGGACAGCCCACCACTGCTGCATTGCACGATAACCCCACCAGAGCCGGTTTCCCGGCCACAGGGCGTATCATCGCTCATGGTCGGAGCAACAATTGTTTTCGAATACTGCCCAGCGGAATTTGTTGTGGTGCTCCAGCTCGCACCCGTGGAGGGAATTTCAATAGAAATGACACCGTTTTGAATAGGATCCCCTGAGCTTGTAAAAATCGCCTGGCCAGAGATAACCACAGAGGCACCCGGTGCTGCCATTGAGGGGAAGATCTCCTCTGAAATCGTGATAGGTTGATTCACATGTGAGTAGGATTGAAGGGAACAGACAAGCTGCAGCGTCATGTTTTCATCATTTTGATCTATCGTGGTTTTGACCATATTGCCGACATCCGTTGAAAACCAACTCAGAGTAGTTTGGCGTCCGATCTTATAACACTCAAACGTCCCTGCAGGGACGCTGATTTGCTCCAGTTGAGTGCATTCGACGGTCTCGTCAATCCACTGGCTTTCATCAAATGGTTGATCGTAAATCCCTTCGATGCTGAAGGAGCCTGTGACGGTCGTGATGCCACTGAGTTGCCATTGCTCCCCAAGCTGCAGGGGAAAATCATATACTTCAAGTGCTGGGGAGGAGCTCATATAAAGATTCATTTCATAGGCAAACGGTATCCACATGTAGGTGATTGTTCCTTGAGAATGAAGCTCACTGGTTTCTTCGGCAAGATCAGACACACGTACGTGCGATGTCCCTGTAATTTCACCGGTAAGATCCCCGGAAAAACCAGAAACGGTTACATAACCACTGATGTCGCCTGTGATACTTATCGTATACATATCATCGGTGATCCCGACCACGGTTTGTCTGAAACTTTCTATAGAACCATCAAATGACCCATTCGGACTTGAGAAGGAGAGAGGATCAACAGTATATGTCCATTCATCGCCCTGATACCACGTAGGGATGTCCCCGTCATTTGCTCTCTCAGAGTTTTTAACAAGAGGCAAGACACCGTGATTGTTCTGAGAAATGCTACCCATCGCTGGACTAAAACCGATGCAGATGAAGAAAAAACATACGCCTAAGACGACAATATCGCTCCTGAGATTTCTTTTTACTATACCATGCTTCATATAAGTTCCTTCCTTGATAGACAATAAACACCGAAGCCATTTAAATGTTTTCAAAAAGATAAAATTTATTGATTTTTATCAAAGATTGATACAATGTTGTTTCATTTGTAAACGTAATGTATCAATTGAGATGCTTCATTAAATGAAAAATATAAGGTTTTTTCTTTATACATTTTTTCTACTGAATTACTCCATATAAAGACTTAAATAGAGGATGCTGATTATATTACATGGAGAGGAATAAAATAAATAAAAAAATCATATCGTTAAGCATTTTAACGGCCGTAATCATCCTTTTGACAGGGTGTACCCCTGCGCTTGCTTCACAAAAAAACAATCTTCTTGCAGTGAAAAACGATCTTGTTACCATCAAGGTGAATCAGTATCTTGGAAGACAACCGAAACAAATATGTACCACCGTCACAACAGGTGAGGCTGAGGAAATACGACACAATCTTATTGAATTGTATAACGCACAAGAAAGAAACGACCGCCAGGCGATATCAAAATATGAAGCGCTGCTGAACGAAAAAGGGATTTTTGGTGAAGAGTATCAATATTTCTCTTCACAAACGAATGGGAATACTTTGCTGGGAAAAACAAACCTACCACACTATTTCACCAGTACGGCTGGTGAAAATATCTCAAATAGTCTCTGTTATTTCAATGCAATTGGTGAAGGACTCGTATTGTGGGGGTTTGCATTATCGTTCTGGCAATTGATGGTGAATGCCTTAAAAAACCAATCAAATCCTCTTACCGCGTTTATTTTATTATTAGTGTTATTACCCTTGGCGATAGTTGTGATGTTATTGACAAATTTGATTCCATTTAGAATACTAGCACCCACAGGAGTACTTGCCCTGAAAAACGGAACCATCTCTGCTTTTGGACTCAACGGCTTTCAACGAGTAAAAGTTGGTGCTGAAGGATATGGTGTGAATCTAAGCGGATTTACAGGGCTTACACTGAGCATCCCTCCAATCAATAACCACAAGGCATTTCTCTTTGTATCAGGGATCGCCCTGAAGGCAGAAGGACAAAACTCGTAATTTTTTTAAAAATCACCCCAGTATCACGATGAGGGGTATACATCCCCCACAATTATTTTTTTTAGACCGACAAAAAAAATTAGAATCGCTTCGCATCGGTCATGACATCGATAAGAACAGGTTTCTGTAGCTTGAGAGCCTGCAGTACTGTTTTTTCCAACTCCTCAGGCTGTGAGACGTTCAGACCGATACCACCACATATTTCTGCGTATCTGGCGAAATCAGGGTTTAGCAGGTCTGTTCCGAAATTCTGGTATCCCTCCATTTTCTGCTCAACCTGGATCATCCCTAATTGTTTGTTATTCAGCACGATCACAACCATGGCGAGATCATATTTTACCGCGGTCACAAAATCCGCCATCGCCATAGAAAACCCCCCATCTCCGGTGATGCACACGACCGTGTTTTGGGGAAACGCTAATTTCGCTGCAAGAGCACCAGGGAATCCGAACCCCATGGTCCCAAGATACCCTGACATGACAAAACGCTGGTGTTTCATCTGAAAATTCCGGCCAAACCACCATCCATTCTCTCCAACATCTATGGAAATTATCGCATCTTCTGGAAGAATGTCTGAGAGAACCTTCATGATAAAGGGAGGTCGAAGGGGCATTGTGGTGGGATCTGCTTCCTTGTGCAATTGTGCAAGCCATTTCTTTTTCATCTCCGCGATTTCTGGTAGAACTGAATCGTTCTTCTTCACCTTCACCGCATCAATCAGTTTTGGCAGAACAAGGGAACAATTCCCCCACAGGGCAGCCGCGTACGGTATTTTCCCGATTTTTAACGGATCGATCTCAACTTGAACCAATGCTTTATGCGTAGGCACATGTGTCTGTTTTGAAAAACCGACACCAAGGGTTATCAGGAGATCAGATTCCTCAACCATCTTTCGGGTATACGGGGATCCAACGTTGCCAAGAATCCCTAAGAGCCATGGGTGGTCGTCAGGAAGAATTCCTTTCGCGCGGAACGTTATCGCAATCGGTGCTTTGATTTTTTCAGCAAAACGAAGAACAAGTTCACTGTCTCCAAACGCCCCCCATCCCGCGAGGATCACTGGTTTTTCTGCTGTATCAATCAACGCAACTGCTTTTTGTAACTCCTTTTCATCGGGGAGGATATTGAAATTTGATGGAGCGGTCTCCCGTTCACAACTCTCTGAATCAAGGAATGCTTTCTGTACATCATTCGGGACGGAAATCTGGGCGACGCCTCGTTGAACAATCGCATGTCGTAATGCTTGTGTCAGTATCTTCAATGATTGTGTCTTATCATAGATAGTATTGTTATAGACAGTGATGGGACGGAAAAATGCATCCTGGTCGATTTCCTGAAAGCTCCCATCGCCGATGTACTGTCCTGAGACTTGTCCGTTGATCGATAGCACAGATGCCCTGTCTTCTTTTGCATCATATAAGCCTGTTGCAAGATTGCTTGCGCCAGGACCTGCAATCGTGAGACACGCAGCGACCTTGCCGGTGAGCTTATAGTACGCTGATGCTGCCATTGCCGCATTTTCCTCATGGCGTACAACGATGTACCGTATTTTTTTATTCGTTCGGAGCGCTTCGACAAGGCCAAGGGAGGATGTACCGGGGATGCCGAACACAAGGGTAATATCCCATTTTACCAATTCATTAATTATAACATCGGAAACCGTTGTCTGGGGTTTTTCCACCATAACCATCCATTCCCACAACCAACCAACGTTATCTAAACATTTCGTCTTTTCCTTTTTGTGTTAATGACGAAAGAAGCAAGGTAGCAAGGATGCAATTAATGGTGGTGCATCCATGACGCGATATCGGATATAACTTCTTCAGCGACATGCCCCTCAATCAGATACTCCGCATCGGTCGGCACACCAATCCCAGCGATGAAAAAATGATTCAATGATGGATAGGTTTTCAAGGTCACAGACGTGTCGTTGTAAAAGGTTTCATTCCATCGAGCAAAATCCGTCATCGTGACTTGATAATCCCGTTTCCCTTGTAAAATCAAAAGGGAAATGTCCAATAACTGTGCTGTTTCCACGGGATCATATGTTGCGAGATCTGCCCAATACGATAACGGAGCACCAAGAACGTTTTCACTTTGATTGATATCTAAATTCTTTACTTTCATCACCTGTCGCTCAAGCTGTGCAAGCTCGTCAGACTGATTCTCACCACTCAGGTTTGCTAGATACCGCGACTGTTCTAAGATAAGATCCTCGAGATGACGGGTAGGTGCAGCCAATAAAAGTAATCCTTTAATACGGGTATCCTGGAGTGCTATTCGTGGGGCTAACATCCCTCCTAAACTATGCCCGAGAACAAAAATCTTAGAATGATCCACAACCGGGGAAGTATTCAACAAATTCACCCCTATTAATGCATCTGTGATGGTTTCATCCTGCACCGTGAAATTCTGAAGCTTTGCAAACTCATCAGGATACAGCTTCGTACGCTTCTCGTAGCGTAAGACCACAACACCCCTCGAGGCAAGACCCCAGGCGATGTCTTTAAATATTTTATTGGGACCGTACGTTTCATCACGGTCATTCGGCCCTGAACCATGGACGAGAAGAACCGCAGGAAATGGACCAGTTCCTTTTGGAATAGTCAACGTTGCAGGCAGTTTCCAGTGCTCTGAGGGAAAACTCACATTTTCCTCAGTAAATGCATTCAAATCGACATACGAGGGGGCTGAATAGTCAAACGCCTCTAACGTGGGAATAACTAGAAGAGCAACGATTTTCTGTTGAGTATTAAACGAGATTTTCACATCAAGAACAGGTACCTTTGAAAAATTACAAGTGACATAGACAACGGAATACCCGGACTCATTCGTCAATCGCGTCCGCACAATTCTAGTGATATTCCCATAGGGAGTACTAACTTGTTGAGCCCAGATATTTGTAAAATCTTCCGCAGTGACTTGTGACGTTATGGAAGTGTTAAAAAAGAGATACACACCAGTAAGGTTATTTTTCATAAGCAGTGTGACGATATCAACAGCAACATCCTCTAATGTATTCACCGGTGGTTGTTGCACTGGCTGTTTTTCAACACATCCTGCTAACAACGCTCCTGAAAGAATCACGAGTACAATAGCTGACAGTATTCGCTTCATAGTTTTCATCTTCGTTCTGAACAATCTAATTGAAGGCGATACGATAGGAGCTTCAATAAATTTTCTGTGCAAAAAAAGATTGAATGTCTCTTAGAATCAGTATAATATATATGAAAAGATTATATGAATGAACTAATCGTTTTTCATAAAAAACCAAAGAAAACCTTTAAGAAGGAGAAGACCTTCAAGCTTACAGTTTTAAAGAAACTTTGGGGGATAATATGAAGTTATCCGATGTCTTAGAAACGACGAAAAGGGAACCCCATTGTGGGTTATGTAAGATTGATTTTCTTGGGACCGGTGTATGCGCAGCTGGCAAAAAACACGGGTTTGTGGCATACTGGCCCGAAGGACGTATGGAACTTGCTAGGGCACTTGCGGAAAACGAAGTCGAACCAACAGAAGCTCTTCGTGATATTGTAAATTCATGTAACCTATGCGGGGTATGCGATCGACAATGTTACTTTGTGACACAACGTCGACCCACACAAGCCCAACAAGCATTGAAAGACTATCTTAATACTTTATCACCAGATGCACTCAAACGCACCCCAGAAGACGAAATTGTAAAAGACCTCCGTGCAATCGTGGGAAACGACTGGGCGACCAATGATCCGATTATTATAGCCTCTTATCTACGGTCCATCATCAAACAAAAATCCACGGGTAAATACTATATCGTCATGCCACAAACAACCGAGGAAATAGTGGCAATTGTAAAACTAGCCGATACATATAAAATCCCGTACCTTCCTCGAGGGAATGGGACGTTCTTTGGCGTGGCTTTGCAAACTCTTCTTGCTGAACCATCAACGATAGAACAGGGGATAATCATTGATCTGTGGAGAATGAAAGACATCCATGTTGACCCTGAGTCGATTACTGCAACCATCGGACCAGGAGTCACCTCTTTTGAGCTGCAAAAAGCAGCGCATGCTCATAAATTGCGTGCTAATGTCGCTGAAGCTGAATCCTGTGTCTGCGCAAACGCTCAGAATCTCGGCATTGTGACCACCTGGAGTAACACGTATGGATGGGGGACCGATAACTTCATCGATGCAGAGTTCATCGACTCCACAGGGGCAATCCAGCATCTCAGCGATAAAGATATACCAAACCCTTATGCAACGGAGCAAGGGCTTCTCAGCTTATCCCTTATCCCTTCGGTGATCATCACAAAACTCACATTGAAACTCCATCAGATCCTTGACGATGAAGAAGCACTCTTCATTCCGTTTACCAATCTCCCTGATGCACTGGATCTGGCTCATGAGCTGGCAAAAAGAAATATAGGTATTTCTCTAGCAGTCCTTTCACGGAAATATCTCACCGAGTTTATCTCTCCTACCCACGAGGTCGCTGAGGATTTTAACTATATCGCAGAAAAATATCTCAAACTCAACTATATTGTTGATGTAATCTGTGATAAATATAGCAAGAAAATCGTCGAGGAACTTGCCGAGGTCACGTTTGGTCAAACCATGCTGAAAAGTCTGATTCTTGGCTCATCGAAACTTGCATCCATGAAGGACAGCAGTCTGCTGAAAATGATTGCTGAGGAGGAGGACCCTCTAAAAGCCGTCTTTGGTGGTCCAATGCGGAAGCATTTCGAAAAAGGTCTTGCTAACTCCCCAAAGGAGCTTGTAAAGGTCTTTGATGAGGACCTCCGTGATTTCTATGAAAAACTGTATTCAAAACCTGAGTTGACGGATTCGATCTGGCTTCATTCCTTCCGTATCCTTCCCTGTCGTATGGAACGGAAACACATGTGGATGTACCGTGGTGGGTACATGCCGGGGGACAAGAAAACCATTCTGAAGGTCGTGGATGCGTTAGAAAAACCAGCACAGCAGTACGATATCGATGGGGCGTTCGGATTCCTCAGTTACCTTGAGCGGGGGAAGCTAGCCCATCTGGAATATGATTATTATTATGATCATACCGACCCGGATGCACGCAAGCGCGTCAACAAAGCGATTGTGGAGTCCTGGAGGAGACAATTCGCAATTAAAGGAGTCACCCCACTTGAGTTTATCTGCAGCAAAGGGCTCCATCGGAAAGAACATATCCTCTATCCGTTCCTCCCAGGATTATCAGAGGAAGAACTTGGGCATTTTGAAGAATTAATAGAAACTCTCTTCGGAGGTGAAGACAAATGGTAAAATATCTCTCACAAGAATGGGCTGAGCAAGCCAAGAAAAAAGTCTTAACTGAACTTGATAAGGCAAGAGATTTGAAGAACATGAACACATCGTTGTTGAATGTCATTCAAAACGTCCCCCCCGATAATAAAACAATGTATTTTTACATAAAATTCATCGAAGGGAACCTCGAAGAGTTGATCACCAGCTCCGATGAATCGATAAAACAGAAGGATGCTGAAATTATCGCCACTGGGGATTATACAACGTTTGTTCAGATCAGCAGCGGACAAATGAGCTCGGCAATGGCCCTGCTGAAGAACCGATTGAAGATGACAAATAAAATGAAGGCTCTAACTATTACGAAGCCCATCGATACTTTTAATGGTTGTATCAAAGGGATTCAAACCGAATACTAACGGAGTTAAGGAAGAAAAAATGGCAGCCGCACCCGGAACAGAGGATTTAACTGAGTGTTTACATAAATTTATTCCACCCAAGGAACAGTGGACACCGGTTGACACCGCACTACATGCCCCAAAAACGTTCTTTCGTGATTACAGGAAAGCACAGGAGTACATGTTTCCNNGAGGCGATTACCTCAAAACAGGATGTGCGGAAAATACCTTTACTCCCTGATGCGTTTTTCAAGGATTACCCGGATGGGAAAGGTTTTTTAAACTGGTTGAAGACCATTTTTTCTGGGTCTCTTCCCAAGCCGATGTTTAAGACCGATAACCCCTCCCATGATGAGATCATCGAGGAGTTCAACAAAAAAGGCACCAGCATCATGTTTACGAGTGGAACGGGCGGTCGCTTTAGCTTCATCCCTCGTAACACCCGTTCATGGAACCGGGTGAAATACAGCGCGATGAAATCATTCATCGAGCTGATGGATTACAATCCCACGGACCAGGTCATCCTTCTGATCCCTGACCCGCGGCAGACGAACCTGACGATCGCTAGTCTCTTCGGCATCGCCTATGATTTGTACGACCCGGCGAATGTCCATGTCGCGTTGGACATGAAGATTACCACACAATTTCTGCGGATGCAGAGGGATGAGACCATCGGGATTTCAGAGAAATTAAAAGCAAAGGCACTCTCAACAATCAGCCCTCTGGTGCAGCGGAACTCTGATATCAAGATCATTCATTTGTTAGAGCAGATTGAAAAAACTGGTAAGCGGGTGAACCTCGCTGGTCCACCGTTCTGGCTTGATCGGATATTGGAACGGATGAAAAAAGAAGGAAAATCTGTTCATTTGTCGGACAGTCAGATTCTAACAGGCGGCGGATGGAAGGCGGAGGAGAACAAGCGCCTCCCGGAGGATTCATTCCGGGAGAAAATAACAGAGTTCCTGGGGATTCCTCAGGAGCGCTACCATGATGTCTATGCGATGTCCGAGTGCAGCTCTGTGTTTCTCAGTTGTGAAGGGCATTACAAACATATCCCCCCGGTCCTAGTCCCATTGGTCCTTGATGATGATCTCAACCAGCTTGACTATAATCAGGTCGGACGGTTTGCATTCCTTGACCCGTTACCCGACAGCTACCCTGGTTTTATTATCACCGGAGACCGGGTGAAGATTCTTGAGCACTGCCCGAAATGCCAGCGGGAAGGCCCGGTCTTAGATGTCGAGGTGACGCGAATGCCTGGGTTCGAGGGACGGGGATGTGCAGCAGTCATGGCAGAGTTGATGAAACAGGATGGTGAAGAGCATACTACGTTTCCCATCGGATGAATGGATTAAAACCTTCAAAGATGAACTGAATAAGAATAAGACGTATCAGGAGGTTGCCAAGGACTGGGAAGGTGATTTCCTGTTTGTGGTTACCCCTGATGAGGAGTTGAAAAAAGAAACCGTGTTTTACATTGACCTGTGGCATGGGATATGCAGGGACGCGTATCTGGTGAAAGGTGAGAAGCAAGCCAAGTTTGTGTTCAAAGGACCGTATTCGAACTGGAAGAAGATCATCCGCAAGGAACTCGATCCTATCCGAGGATTGATCCGAGGGATGTTTACCGTGGACGGTGATTCCCGGGTGATTCTCGATCAGGCCAAGGCAGCCCAAGAGCTGGTGAACACTGCAAGTATGATCCCGGTTGTGTTCTAAAAGGGTTGAGTATGGGAAAGGCCGTTGATTGTTTTTTCTGGGATCCTGCAATACGATTTGATCAGGAGTTACAGTTTATTTCGGAGGGTATCGGTAGTGGGATTACCCTTCGGAAACCAGTGTTCACCATTGATGCGTTAAAGAAAATCATTGACAGGATTAAAACCGCACGTCAGGAGTATCTACGTACCCATGACATCCCTGCCGTCCTTGATGCAATCGATAAAGTCAATGCGCTGTGGATGAACCCTGCGTACCAAGGAAGGAGAACCGCGCGGGATGTTTTACCGATCGTGACCGGGTTTTCTGTTGAGATGATCGAATCCTGGGGCTTTGATTATTTTTTCGACATCATTAAAAAAGATAATCTGCCCCTTGCTGGGAAGCTTCAGCCGAATAATTTCCGGGAGTTTTCAGCCTGTGGCGACGGCCTGGTGAAGGCGTACGGCAAACCACATGTCACGCATTCGAATTACGAACCAGAGGTGATTGGTCATATCTGTGCAGGCAACATCCTTGGCCTTGCAGCATTTGAGATGGTGATGGATAAGCTTATCGATGCCGCGACCTGGGTGAAGGTTCCTACGGAGGAACCGGTGTTTGGGGCACTGTATGCAAAATCGATCGAGGAGGTGGATCCATTGCTTGCGCATAGCATCGCGGTGCTTCCCTTCAGCAGTCAGGATACCCTGGTGCAGGACTATCTGTTCTCTCAATCTGATCTTGTCCGTGCGACTGGCGGGGAGCAGGCACGAAGGAATCTTACGACGCTTGCTGAGAAACATCATGTTCCTCTTGCAGGACATTGGCATAAATTTAGTTTTATTGTGATCGCCCGTGATTTTCTCTCCAAGCAAGCCTCTGAGATCGCGGAGTTAGCTTCTCTTGACGTGTGCGCCTGGGATCAACAGGGGTGTTTCTCCCCGCAGGAGATCTACGTTGAGACCGGTGGGAGTGTATCACCGAAAGAGTTTGCCGGGTTGCTAGCGAAGGAGATGGAGAAAACAACCCGTGCGCTCCCGAAGGGGACGAACTCTGGGAAGATGCAGGTATTGGATGGGTACTACCAGTATTTCACAAAGGAGACCATGGGGGAGCCAGTGAAAATCTTCCCTTCAAAGGAAAATCTGTGGTTAGTGATCTATGATGAGAGTAACCCGAACTGTGAACCATCACCGTTGTTCCGGGTGATCCGGGTCAAACCAGTTGCCGATATCAGGGACATCCCGCAGAAGGTTCGACCACTTGGCTCGTTCTTACAGACTGTTGGTGTTGCGATTCCGCAGGATCGATTGCTCGCGTTTGCAGATGCTATGGGACAGGTTGGTGCGACGAACATACGGACGATCAGCGCCATGACACTGCAGAAAGCCTGGGAGCCATGGGATGGACGATTCCCGTTGCAAGAGCTCTTTGAGCATGATGGGATCCATTGGGTCAGCATTGATACGAAGGACATCGATGCTGAGATAAAAAGTGCTCTGAAACGAAAACGATCGATTGTTTGCGAAGAGCAAATGCGGAAAAGAACATAGCAAGTCTAATGGAAAATGTAGTCAACTTTTTAAGAAAATTTACCATTAAACAGAAACATATTGCTCAGGGTTTTTATCAAACGTTCGTTTGCACCCAGGTGCGCAGAAGTAATAGGTCTTTCCTTTATAGACACTAGTGAACTTCGCTATGTTTTCATCTACCGTCATCTTACAGATTGGATCGATCGCCATGGCTTTTCACCTCCTGTGCCGGCGGCACATATCCTTTTAACATCAATGAAAGAGACACGACCGTCACCGAGCTAAACGCCATCGCAAGTCCAGCGAACTCCGGTCGGAACGTCACCCCGAAAAACGGATACAACACTCCAGCAGCAACCGGGATCAGTGCGGTGTTGTACGCAAACGCCCAAAATAGATTCTGCTTAATCCGCGCCATGACCTTCCGACTCAACTGCACCGCGGCGACACAATCCAACAGATCGCTTTTCACAAGCACGATTTCCCCGCTCTCAATTGCGACATCAGTACCACTTCCAATCGCGATCCCCACATCAGCTTGCGCAAGAGCAGGAGCATCATTAATCCCGTCACCGACAAAGGCGACCACCTCACCAGCTGCCTGAAGTTTCTTTACTTCCTGTGCTTTGTCCTGTGGTAACACCTCGGCACGCACCACATCAATACCGATCTGCTGCGCGATCGCCTGTGCGGTCCGCGCGTTATCACCCGTGATCATCACCAACTGTAACCCCATCTCCTTGCATTGTTTCATGGCCGAGGGCGTCGTTTCCTTCACCACATCAGCAAGAGCAATAAGACCGACAAGTCTCTGATCAAACGCAACGAACATCACTGATTTACCCTTCGTCTCCAACCCACTAAGAAGCTCCTCAACATTTACAGGCACCACGATATCTTTCTCCTTGAAAAGCAGTCGATTCCCAATCAGCACTACTGTCTCATTCACGGTCGCCTGCACTCCTTTGCCGGCAAACGTGTCAAATCCACTAGTATCACTCAAGGAAAGATCTCGTTGTTTTGCCTTGTTTACGATTGCCTCAGCTAATGGATGCAAAGAATTCTTCTCAACGCTCGCTGCTTTCTCCAACATCACGGTATCCTTGCCGTCGATAGCGACCACATCGGTCACCTCAGGCTTCCCCTTCGTCAGCGTCCCAGTCTTATCGAACACGATGGTCGATATCTTCTCACAGACCTCCAATGCCTCCCCATTCTTGATCAAAATCCCCAGTTCAGCGCCACGGCCAATTCCCACCGTCACTGCAGTCGGCGTCGCAAGACCAAGTGCACAGGGACACGCGATCACCAATACCGAGATCAACGCGCTCAGACTAAAAAGAAGCGTACTCCCAAGCACAACATACCAGATAAGAAACGACACGAGAGCAATGGTCAACACCACCGGGATGAAATAACTCACTGCGGTATCAGCGATACGCTGCACCGGCGGTCGGGAGCCTTGCGCTTCCTCAACCAGCCTAATAATCTGCGCAAGCAAGGTGTCTTTGCCTATCTTCGTTGCTTTTACCCGCAGAACGCTATTCGTATTCAACGTTCCCCCAATCACGCTGCTCCCCTGGTTCTTCGCCACGGGCAGTGACTCTCCGGTCACCATCGACTCATCAACATAGCTTTCTCCTTGGATAACTACACCATCAACCGGGATCTTCCCCCCAGGTTTGACCACCACCACGTCATCAATCAATACGTCTTCAATGGAAACCTCTACCTCGTGTTCATCACGGATCACGAGCGCGGTTTTCACCTGCAGTCCTGCTAATTTCTTGATCGCATCAGAGGTCCTACCTTTTGCTTTTGCCTCTAGATATCGACCCAGCATCAGAAAAGCGGCAAGCAACACCGCGGTCTCATAGAACATAAACTCACGAGTCAACACCACCTCAAACGTCCCTAGCACACTTGCGCCAAACGCGACCCCAATCCCCATGGAATACATCACATCCATCGTCAATGATCTATTCCGAAGCGCATGATACCCAGCACGGAAAATTGGATAACTAATATAGATGAACGTGGGTGTTGATAGAACAAGGGAGAGATACGAGACCTGTTCCATTGAAAGATACGGATGAACATACATGAGAATCATCAGGGGAATACCGACCAGGAACCCGACATAGATTCTGAGTCGTTTGGACCGAAGGTCTTTTTCCCGGACCTTGCTTGCGAAATCCTCCTCACCTTCCACACCAAGGTACTGATACCCTGCAGCCTCCACCGCTTTTTTCATGTCCGCAATGCTGACCATTCGTTGATTATATGTCACTGCAGCTTTTTCAGTCGCAAGATTCACCGATACACTCACAACACCATCAAGGTGCTGTAACGCCTCGGTGACGGTTTTCTCACAGGCCGCACACGTCATCCCACCGATCCTCAGAATCACTTTTTCATTGACGGTACCATACCCAACGTCTGTGACCGCTTTTTCCAAATCACCAAGCTTCACTTGTGCCGAATCGTACTCCACAGAAGCAAGCTCATTGCCAAGATTGACCTGAGCCTTGAGTACACCAGGGAGACTAGCAAGGGATTTCTCAATGGTCGACGAGCACATCGAACACGTCATCCCGGAAATCTTCAACTCCGCCTTTTTTTTCTCCTTTGTCATAGATCTGCTCCCCGAACTGTTATGAATGATACATGATTCATTATATAAAAAATCTGTGTACGACACTTTAAGGGAAAAAAACTATTTGAACTGATTCGTGTACTCTACCACAATGGACAATAGTACTCGCATCAGAACCGCAACATCTGAGGATTTCGAACGAATCGTTGAACTTGAGAGACTCTGTTTCCCCAAAGAACATGCCTATTCCCGACGGCAGCTCCGCTATCTTCTCACCAAAGCCAACAGCACGGTCTTTGTCGAAATAACTGGTGCACTTGTGAGAGGTTTTCTCATTATTTTATACCGGAGAGGTACCACGGTTGCTGGCATTGAAACCATCAACGTCGATCCAGTATCGCGGAAGAAAGGCGTTGGCCTGCGGTTACTTACTGCCGCAGAAGAGCTCCTGAGAAAAAAAGGGATCTGTACAATTAGACTGGAGGTCGCTATCACCAACCAAGCTGCGATAAAACTTTACGAATACGCAGGGTTTCAAAAAATCATGCTGCTAAAAAAATATTACCACTATGACCATGAGGGATCTCGTGATGCCTATAGAATGGTTAAGAAACTAGAGTAGCGGTGCGCTTTTTCCATTTGCTCGTCGGCACCCATTCCTCATTCTGTAATGCACAATAACCAGTGGTATATTCCTCAAGAATCTCAAGTAAACCATTCCGGAATTGCTTGGGATAAAGATTAGGGTCACAGGTCGATGCGTGCACATGGATTTTCTCAACATGGCCCACGCATTGTACCTTTGGTACAGACCCTTTCCGTTTGAGTAAGAAAAACGATTGGTCCTTTTCATCTTTATCAAGCTTCAGAGATGATGCTCCGACGTTTGTATAGAAATATTCGATGTCTTTGCGCCGATACTTCATGATGGTCGGATTAAGATCATTAGCTAGCAGATACAACAGTATGCCAAGGCATTTCGAACATGTGCCACATGGGTACACCACACCGTTTTTGATATGACAAGAATGACAGGAGCGCTGCAGCTTCGCAAGCGCGGGATATCGACGAACTAGGATGTTCTGGTCGACAAGGCCGGAGATGTTCCGCAGCGCAGACCACTGATACAGACCTGGGATCCGTCTATCGTACCATTGATTCATCCGCACATCATAATCCTGGTGTTGATCATAGACTCCGAAGTAATGCTGGATCCCGTTGTATTGAATCTCATAGTGCAGATCATCAAACTCACTGCCTAAAAGGAGATTTCCGATTCGTTCTTCAATAAAAATCGGTAGCATGCTGAACACATAGAACGGGAAAATACACAATCGTATCGGATAAGCATCATGCCATATCTTCCGATGATCAGGTCGTATGAATTGTAGATGATCCAGCATGAAACTATAGAACCTGTCGACATTCGTCCACACCCGCTGCGTGTTCGGATCTGATTTTTT
Organism: Methanobacteriota archaeon; assembly: GCA_017885605.1. Taxonomy (GTDB): domain Archaea; phylum Thermoplasmatota; class E2; order DHVEG-1; family DHVEG-1; genus SM1-50. Next base: position 53,546 of record JAFNFT010000043.1, read on the forward strand.
GTGATACTTATATGCGGTCAGCGCAGTCCTCCAATGACCACCGCTTTCGTTCACATACAATGGATACACGGTTGAGCCGAGTTCTTTAAGCAACCCGTATGTCAGCAGACTGTCTTTCCCTCCACTTGAAAGGACCCCTGATTTCATAGTGTCCATACCCGTACCAATCGGCGTATCACCAATGAGTTGTGTTGGATGTATCACTGCACGAGGATCACCATCGGTTGGTTTTATTTTCTCAGTGTCAGGGAAAAACTCTGGGAGGATGTACGGGTTGGTACCCTGTGCAATCTTGTTAACGAAGATATCCCGACTGAAAATAACATTTAGGTCATTCAGTAACGAAAGATCTGCCTTGCTTATCGGAAAATTCAATTGGATTTTTTTTGAGAAGAGGCCGTAGTTAAGCAACGGCATGCAGAACGCGAGTCGCAGCAGCGGCAGATGAGTATCTCGCAGTTCGTGTTCATACTTGTTCATGAGTTCGAAACAACTTTCTGTCCCATCAGACTCGGTGACGATGATTTCCGCCCGCGCTGTGTTCTTCTCGATTATCGGATCTGAAAGGGAAATCGATGAAAGACTTAGAAGACTATTTTTTGCCATGGGACATTGCCTCCAACGCATCGACGAGACCGCCAACTCCTTGCGTAAGTGGTTCTGATACGGGGACCTTGAACATCTTTTGATACATTGTTTTTGCATGAGCGATATCGGTTGTATTCATCTGCTCATGGTTTATGCCGACGCCGATGAGTTTTTTTTCGGTGAGCATCTCAGCAATTCGTACTACGCGTTTTGGGTCTGGCATGGGATAGCCTGGGAATCCATCAAGGTGTGGTCGTTTCGGTGCATCAACCAAGATGAACCCCTGTACTTGTCCTGCTGCTAAAATCTCAAAGCCACCAGGGAAGAACGGATGCACCAAGCTTCCTTGTCCTTCGATGATCATGAACTCCGGGTGGAGATCGTTCCATGAGTCAAGGATCGCTCCTTCGATTCCCCCTGAGACGAAATCATTGATCATCGCGTCTAAGACCACGCCATGTGGCCAGCCTTGCAACCAGCCGGTTTGTCCGGTGAAAATCATGTCTGCAGTTCTTCCGCGTTTCTGTAATTCTTCGACGAGCAAAACTGCAAGGGTTCGTTTTCCTATCGCGGAATCCGTGCCAATGAGGGCGATGCGAAATGATGGCACCTTTGTTATCTCACCGGTGTAGAATCGTTTATGGTCACGGAAGATCTTCCGAACGTCTGTGATCGTACATTGATGTTCTGCTGCGTGTTTCATGAATCGTGGATCGTCTGACAGAAATTGATGCAAACCGGAAATAACATTCAATCCTTTTGACAATGCCCAGTCCACCGCTTTATCATATCCTTCTGGTAGGACACCGCCTTCGGATACCGCACCGATGATGAACGTGTCTGGATGTGTCGACGAAAAAGCATCATCAAGGTTGTTCACCAAGGGTATTCCTTTTTTTCGTCCATCTAAAAATTCTGCGGCATCACCGATTGGTAGTGTTGAGTCGACGACGCTGACGATGTCGAATTTTTTACTGAAACGTACAAGCCCGTGAGCGGTCTTCCCATCAGCACAACTGTACAAGCGGTCTGCATAGACCATTGCGCGCATCTTTGCCATAAAGGAATCAATCCGTGGTAGAATCGTTACCTAAATTTTCTCCCCGTAAGAACAATCACATAATCACTGTTCAGGACTCGATGTTCTTTGAATTTGATTAGCGCTTCAATCGGACTTGCTGACGCGGGAAGAACATTGAGTCCTTCCAAGTCTCGCAGCAGGATATGGAATTTCATCATGCAGGAATCAGACGCATAATCAGCCCAGCCGTTGGTCTCATAAATCGCATGCAGTGCGTCATCACCGTCGTAGGAATGGTATGCGATGAGCGGTTCGTTGATGCTGCTTTCTTTTATCTCTGCAGGCTCGAGGTCCTGGGTTTTCGAAGCACCGGTTTTGAAGCTTTTGATGATGGGGTTTCCCCCGGGTGTTGATGCGCCGACAAGGTACGGCATGTGATCGATGATGTTGTGTTCAAGCAGATTCTTGAACCCGTGATAAATCCCAACGAGTGTCGTTCCATTTCCGACTGGTGCAGCGACCGCGGTCGGTGTGCGACCGAGCTGGCGATAGATCTCGTATGCGATGGACATGTACCCGCGCCATCCCTCGTTCCCATTTCCAGGGTTCGCATCGTACACATGCTCCATGCGTGATAGTTTTCTACTTTCTTCGACTGCGTCTTCGTATTTCCCATCAATGGTAAGTATCTCCGCGTTCATGCTTTGTAGTTCTTCTTTTCGTTTTGGTGCGACATAGTACTGTTCAGGAATGAGAATTTTTGCTTTTAGTCCGGCAAGTTTTGCGAAATACGCAAGGGACACGCCGTAGTTCCCGCAGGTTCCTACCGTGATGCTGTCGTATCCTTCCATCAATGCTTTCTTCACGTGATACTGAGAGATTCTATCTTTCTGCGTCCCAGTAGGGTTGCCACCCTCGAATTTTAAGAAGATGTTACTAAAACCAAGCACGCGCTCAAGATTTCTGGCTCGAGAAAAAAGAGTATCTCCAACGCCATTGAGAGGCGGGGGCTCATCTTCAACTTGAAGGCCCATCAAATCCATGTGGTTATCCCTTTCATTATAAAATACTCACTATGTATCCCGTATTAAAAAACATGTATTAAAATTTATTGTAACTGACGATGATTCATCATCCGATTTTTTTTTTTTAAAAAAAATAATGATGATGTATTCGCAAAAAAAAAATTAGTATATTTTTTCTTAGAAAATTTTGATGATCGTTAAACGATGGTAAACGAAGATGAAAAAAAAATTGATCAATGATAGGGGATTAAAGATTTCAGGTTCT
>JAFNFT010000044.1 GCA_017885605.1 Methanobacteriota archaeon
CGGATGGAATAACAGTCAAAACAAAAGCCTTAAATTAGAGAAAGTTCTTGTCATAAAATCCTAGGGGTGACATATCTCATGTCCCTACACAGATACACTTGACATCACATGATGCAAAACTATATAAAAGAGTGGTTTATTGAGGGGTCATAAAAGAAGAGAAAATAACATTTCATTTTCCAACAACTCTGGATTTTTGAAATTTATTTTTTTACTTTACAAATATATACTCTAAGAATGGAGTTATTCACAATGAATCCAAGATCAAATAACCAAAGAAGAAGAAATCAAGAATCATTTACTAAGAATGTAATTAGATGTAACGTTCTTCAACGTCCTGTCTATGAACATGAACACTGTGCGCAATATTCGATTAAAACAGGATCTGACGCACAAAAGAATTGTAAGAATTGTAGTCACTCTTTTTAGATTCGAGCATATTTTTTGATTTATCTTTTTTAATAACTTAAGAGAATGGGAGGTGAATGTACTAATGAAAGGAATTGTAAAATTTTATGATATCCGAAAAGGATTTGGTTTTATCCGAGGCGACGATGGGCATACCATCTTTGTCCATAAAACAGCTATCCCGTTTTTCGATATTTTCCTGCTTCCTGGTGAAATCGTCGAATACCAGATTGATAATACCGAGAAAGGACTCAAAGCAGTCGATGTGAAAAAAATATAAAAATAGTTTTTTTACAAAGATGTTTTTTCTACTGAGGGATGAACTGGGTACATCCCTTGTTTATGTTTCCGGGAGAGGTTCTGATAAACCTCGGCATTGTTTCTTATGACATCAATGTACTGAGGATCTTGTTTGATAATCTTCCCAGGGACGCCCAGGACTAAGCTATGCTCAGGAACGACCATTTTTTCAGTGACAAGAGCGCAAGCTCCAATGATGGAACCAGCATGAATCTGTGCACCGTTTAAAACCGTTGCATGAATCCCGATAAGACAATCATCTGCTATGGTCGCACCATGGATCACCGCTGCATGACCAACAGTGACATGTTTACCAATAATTACCTGATGTTCAGCATCAGTATGGATAACGCAGCAATCTTGAATATTGGAACCATTCCCAATCACAATGGAGTTTTCATCCCCACGAATCACCGCATGAGGATACACGCCACAGCTCTTGCCGATTGTCACATTTCCGATAATAATCGCGCTAGGCGCAATGTAACTTGATTGATGGATTTTTGGCATAAAAGCATAACCTCCTCTTAGGAAACGTAAAAGTATGTCTTATAGTTTCTCTCGTCTGTATATTTTTCATTCAAAACAAAATGTATATAATCATCAAAAGCATGTTTCTTTTTTTGAGTGTGAGCATTTGAGTGACATTGTTTCATTGTTCGGCGAGCAAGCGGGAACGGTTTGGCAGGTTCTTCATGAGAGAGGACCCATGTCCGAATCAGAACTTCTCACGGTTACACATCTAGCGGAACAACAACTCTACGCTGCCATCGGATGGCTTGCCCGTGAAAACAAGATACGCAAGGAGAACAACACCTATCAGTTAGGTGCGACAAATCTTGTCCCAACGATAGGGAAAGATGCTGGTAAAATTTGGCGGACATTGGAAATCTGGGGGGAAGTCGATACACAATCCCTCTCACGATTATCTCGGATCGTTGAACAGGATGTGTTCACTGCGGTTGGATGGCTTGCCCGCGAAGGAAAAGTCGATGGAGCAATTCGAAACATCGATGAGAAAAAGATACTATTCTGGTTGAAATAAAAGGATTACCACTCTTCAATTATTCTTTATTCCTTCTTTTGAATATCCCTCTAATTTTCTCACCGATTCCACCGCTTGATTCAGACTCGTCTGATTTCTTGGGATGGAGCCGGGAAACCATACGGATGAGTTTTCCTTTGATACCGTGAACTGGTTCTTCTTCTGGTTCCTCTGTTCCTTGCTGGGTCTTTTTTCTTGAAAAAAACAGCCCTTTCTTATCTTTTTCCAATTGAGGTTTCTTCATAGGGAACCCGATCAGATTCCCGCCGTTATCCAACTGAAGAATGAAGGTACTCCGATCGATTTTAATTTCCTCTGGTTGCTGTTCGATTTCCGTTGGCGGTTCAAGTTCTATGTTGTCATTTTTTTCCTTTTTCAAAAAAGCAAACCAATGTGTTTTTTCCTCTGATTGTAATTCAGGTGTCTCTATTTTTTTCAAAAATGATTTTTTTGTTTTTTCTTTTTTCTGTAAAGGTATTTCTCCAGTGGGTTCTATGGGTTGTTGTTCTTCGACAGTGCTCTTTGATATCTGCACTGGGAGTTTAATTTCCTGGAGAATAGTTTCTGACTCGAATGATACTTTTTTAAATTCTCCCGGGTTCTTGACTTTTTCTTCCACTGATTTTACTTCGTGAAATAACTTTAGTATCTCTTCGTGGGTTTTTACCTTTGAAGAATCGTCATTTTGGTTGTCCACGGTATTGTTCGCTCCTCACCGTTTCCTATCTCAATTACTTATAAGATAACTGATTAATATAAAAAAACCTATCTCTTTGTTTCAAACCTCTCGTATCGTTGTATGAGAGTGTTTTTAGATAACCTGTATTTTCTCATATCGCAGTATCGATTCATCGCAACACAGACAGTATTCTTCTACAATAATGAGCGAATCGATTTTGCGTATGGGAATTTGTTTCATTTCTTTTTTACATACTTTACAGTAACTCAAAAACAATGCCCCAATATATATTAGGAGCAAGTATTATATAAATATTTCTATAAATGTTATTTTTTCCTCCTGGAAACTCAGCCGTATATCCTTTTCACCTATTTTTTCTTACAATCTTTACTATTGCCTGATACTCAAAGGGAACATGACAGGTTGCCCGTACAGAAATATCGAGATACCCTTCGTAGGTGCCATTTTCTAATTGAACCCGCAGTTGGACTAACGCTTTACCGTTCTTGTCAGAAACACCAGAACCAGCGCCCCCTAATCCTTTGACGATCACGGAAGCACCACTCAGTGCGAATCCATCGGTGTCGTTTACAAAGACGATAAAACTTACATTTTCTGGGTCGCTCCCTTGCACAGTTGTTACTTCCGGGGAAATAGTAACCAGCATTCGGTGAGGGAATAGACAAGGATTGAGAATCGTGGAAAGAATCGCGATAAGGGCCATAGTTCCAATGATTAGCGAGACAGTCAGACGCATTGGAAGCCCAAGCACTGCAGATTCATTCTTGAGAAAATACTGGTACTTTTTTCGATTCTTCATGATTCGACCTCCCAGACGAAACGCAATCGATAAATATATAATGAAACATACAATAAACCAAGTTAGAAAAATTAATATATACTTATTTGTATTCTCCTTATGGGGGGGTCAACCATGAAAAAGACCGCAGACATGATCGAAGAATACCTTGATAAGAGATTAATCACACGGAAGCCGACCAGAAATCTATACAAATACACCATCCTCGATTACTTCAAAAACAACAACAAGGACATGAACAACTATTTTTCATCGAAGGAAACACTTGATACCTACGAAAAAGACATCCGTGACGTCTACATGCAACAGGAAAAAGACCACAAACCTCATTATTCACGGAAAACCTATTTCAACATCATCAAATTATTTCTTTCCCACCACGACAAAAGAATTAAAACGATGGAAATATGGGACAACATCAAAGGACAACTAAGAGGATGCGAACCAGAATCTGATGAAAAAATCGTCAATAAGAACGACATCAAAACCATCATCAGCCATGGCGGCACGTTACAGCGCGCAATATTTCTGATGTTGGCATCAAGCGGGAGAAGAATCGGGGAGATATTGGCGCTTTACCCAGAAGATGTGAACACCAATGCCACACCAGCGACCTTGAACATCAAAAAAACCTATGACAACACAGCACCGAGTAAAATAAGCCAGACCACGAAAACTAAACAGAAAACACTCTGTTTCATCTCCGAGGAGGCGAAGGAAGCATATCTGGAATGGTTGAAGGAACGCGATACCTACCTTCGGAACGCCTCAGTTCGCTCCTACTCCCATAAGAAAGACCTCACCGACAGACGAGTTTTCCCGATGACCTACGCTAACACCATGGTTCTTTGGAGAAACATGCTTGTGAAAGCCGGATATCTTAAAAGGAACGAGGACACAAAGGAAATCCTTAACGGGAAGGATGAGAACACCAACCGATTGCTGTTCCATCCTCACTGTTTACGAAAACATTTCCGGGGTTATTTTGGCGACGCTGATCTTAGCGAATATCTGATGGGACATAGCACGATGACGACGAAAACATACCGCAAGATGACAATTGAGGATTTATCGGAGAAATACATTGAACACATGGGTAATGTGACATTTTTTACGTCTCCCCCCGACCTTACGGACATCAAAGAGGACTTGAAAGAAAAGGATGACGAAATCGCAAAGATGAGAGCGGATATAGAGAAAATGCACAATGAGATACTGACATTACAGAATTTGGAAACGCTTGCAAAACTCCTGAAAAAAACATAATTTTAATAGTCAAACCCCCCCGTCTTTCTTGTCCGCATCTTTGTATAAAGTCAGCTCTTCAAAGAGATGTTCAAGTGTTTCAGCTACTGGCAAAACAGTAATGACTAAAACGAATATACACACAAACATACAAAGTATCTTTTTTCATGTTACTTTTACGACCCTTAATATAAATTCCATACTGGATAGTTGGATTCGGTGGATAAGGGTCACCAACAGCAGAAAAAAGGCATAGACGGCTGCTGGAGGAATTACGAAACCAGAGTCGAATCCCTACACATAAATCTCCTCTGCTTTATGAAGGAAGAATGTTATGATATGAGCCTGGGCACTCTCCCGGGCTAGAAAATCGGGATATAAATATTGATGGATGGTTTTAGAGAGGATGTAGATAATAACGTTGTTCTGATGTTTTCACTCTCATTCTATGTTTTTTTTCTCCTTATAAATATTTGTTTTTCAGTAGCGGGATTATTGCACAGATATTAGAATGATATTTCATCCTTAAATTAAATATACAAATCAAATCGATTGCTTTTCATTTAAACAATACTCCCGTTGGACTCATATATTAATATACAACGCTGAGCCGTTTTTCCTCCCTTTTCCTCTGTTTCATTTTGGCATTCTGTCACAGCATCAGATTGGTGATCAAGAATATGAATGTCCTCGCGTCGAAAAAGAATGCGGAAGATGAAGCACCTAGATTGCTTAGCCGTTATCCAAATCTAAGCTATTTTAAGGAGAAATACTGCAATGATTGTAATAAAAGGTGCCAGATTCCGTCGATTGAAATTTTCTCTTGTATGTTAAAAAAATTGTCGAACAAAAAAGACAATGGGGACGATAAAAAATGAATACAACAAATCGATCATGTGAGCAATTCCCCCATGCAATGAGATTATGCAATTTTTTGCACTATAGGTATGATAATCAGTGTGTTTTTTTTACACAACATGGGCAATACTTTGCCCCAAAGTTCGTCTATAAGACGAGTTCCATAGAAATGTCCTTGATGGTGAAAGAAGAAACGGGACGAGGTTATAAGGCCCCTCTCCCTTTTTTCTTTTAATCAGTAATTATGTTATGAAAAACATTTAAATCCAGGTGAATGATTATTATTCTATACCGATATTTTTCGGGGAGTCAAAAAAGATAGATCCACGGGGTCTTTTGGTCTTTATCTTCCCAGACAACGCGTTCATTAGTTTGTATCTACCTTTTCCCCCCAGACACAGACTCCCCTAAACCGTCTATCTCTAATTCTCTTTTCAACGAACCGGGAGGCAAATCATTTTTAAGGAAAGAACAGTTACCAAAACTCCAATTATCAGGATGAAATGATATGGCGAAAACAAGTAAGAAACAGATAGATAAGGATATGAAGCGGACCATGGCAGAGCTGGAGAGGAACTCAAATGAAAGCCTTGATGCACTCGCGAAGCGGTTGAAGTTCTCACGGCAGAAGATCTGGAGGTTTGTCAAGATCCTGGAAAAGAGCAAGGCCATCTGGGGATATACGGCTGTTATTGACAACGAAAGAAGATCGTTGATAGGCTATACACTGATGCTGAAACGGTCAATGAAGCCGATAGATGAAAAGACCTTAGATGCATTCACATCACAGGAGACGCAAGATACTCTCGGTGTGACCATTGAGAGTTTGTACTTTGTGCATGGTGAGTACGACTGGATCCTTTCCTTCACGGCCTCAGATATCAAGATGGCGAAGAGGTTCTACGAAATGTTGCTGACGGTTTATCCAGGATTCTTTTCGCGTTTGAACCTGTTGGAGACCCTTGTTGCTGTAAGGGATCACCATGTCATGAATCCAAATGCAAAAAAGCTGAAGGAATTTTTGTAACAGGTCTTACTATTTTAAGTGGAGAATAACCGTTCTTTCAAAACGTATCCGACATTTTTTATCCTGCCTTTTTCTCCCATCAAACCATACTCTTTTTTGTCGCACGCGGTAGGCTCTCGCCTGCCCTCTAAAGGTGCGACAGGAGAAATAATAATTATGGAAACTGTAAATAGCGTAGCCCCTAAAAAAATTATGGATGACACCCGCAATAACTAGGTGACCATGATGTTTAAAACTAAATGCAAGTTCGCCTGTTTTCGAAAACAGTCACATATCGACAGTTGCATCGAGGGATTTCGTGATCTCGAACGATTTGGGTTTGTTTTTGACGAGTTCGGTTTTGCAGATAATCACGTACATTTCCCAGTTAATGTTCCAAAACGGTACTCAATTCAAACCGCTGAGATCATGCTCAAGTCGCATAGTGCAAAAAAAATTTTCGAACGCCATCCTGGATTCCGAAAGAGGTACCCAAAAGGTGGTTTCTGGAGTGGGTACGAACATCATGGATCTACAGGGTTGATAGATTTAGAAAAATCAACTGCATATTGTCGCAGTCAGCAACAACGTCATGGTGTGACGGTTATTGATGATCGTCAGCAACGACTACCTAACGTAGCGTGACCGCCGAGTGGGGATACGGCAAGACCGAAGCCCCATCAGGGGCGGAGAGCTTGCCGAGGAAACGAGGCGGAACGGGATCATAAGGGCGGAGCCCTTATTTCATTTTTTATTATTATATAAGGGATAGGGATTAATTTTATAAGAGTCAATGTAGATTACTTCTCTTGGAAGTCACAATGAAGAAGTTGGTCTTGGCGGGTTTTAGTATGCTAGCTGTTGTTCTTTTAGTTCTTGGGTCGCAGACAAACGTGGTTGGGTATCAGGCTTCTCAGCCACTACAACCGAATGACAGAATCAATCAAAAGGAATTGTTGGTCCAAACGGTCTATGATTTTGAAAATGACAAAGAAGTTCAAAAAGTTATATTGGCATCCCAAGGAAAGTTTCTGATTTCTTTTCCCACTCAAAAAACATTTCCTATTCTTACAAAGAAGCAACTAAACATCGTGTGTTCTATTGGGTTCTTGTTATTAAAATCAATTAATAAGCCTCGATTAACTTCTTTTTTTAAAATGCATTCTTTCATAAATAATCAAGCAAAGGAAAAAATAGATGCAGTCTTAAGAAACAATACCTTACTTAACGATGAGATAACTCGATTATCTCTGTTAAATTGTCCTTGTTCTCAATCAAGAGGCCCCCAAGATAGGACTCTATGGCATTTCCCAGTTTTGTGTATGCTCCTTTTTGCCCTTTTCTGGATTGGAGTTGGGTTCCTTCTACTGTTCAATACAGAGGTGTTTTTAGATTTGATTACTTACTTTTCGTCAACGGTGGGTTGTTTTTGGTTTCCTGCCCTTACGTAAATGGATAGAAAAAATTAGTTTGGTAATACTTTCTATCCAACATTTGTTTAATCACTATTGATAAAATCGGTTCTTAAAACATGGATAAAATTAATGGGAAGGGTTACAGAATAGGAATAGTTTCCATTATAATAGGCGATTACTGTTAAAGAAAGTTTTTCATTTGCTTTATCAGAGAAACGTTCATTCATCGTCCATTCGTATGGCTGTTTTATTAAGGTACAATAAGTTTTTCCGTTTATTTTAAAGACTAACTTTTGCAGTTCGTTTTCTTGATAAACTTTAACTTTGACTTTTGTTCGGCCTATGATTATGGTTTTATTCATAGGTGAATGACAGAGGTCGAATCCGAATAGAGATATCCTCCCTTGTAGAGGATTAATTATCTCAATTTTTTTGGGTTCTCCAGGTCCTATTGCATTTAGATAACCGAAGCCGTCTTCATCCATTGAGCCGACGTAGATGGTTCCATCACTACCGATTGCGGGGGCCGATTCACATACCCCAATCTTTATTCGCCATTTCTCGGTTCCATCTGGATTTACAGCAATGAAGTCGCCACTAGTTGTTCCAAAAAATATTGTTCCATCCTTGGATGTGCAGGGTGTCCCACCTTCTATGTATCCTCCTGGTGTAAATTCCCATTTAATCGAACCATCTCTGGAGTCAATAGCATGGAGTTTATCCCAACCAGCGTAAATGGTTCCATCACTACCAATTGTTGGTGAAGTCCCTGCGTAGACGTTAGTTTTCCACTTCATTGTACCATTATTTGGATAAAGAGCATACAAATATTCATCGGTGGAAACGAAATAGACAATGCCATCATCGCCGATACAAGGGCTAACGCCAATCCCACAATCTGTTTTAAATTGCCATCTCAAGGTTCCATTAGGATAAAGGGCATAGAAATACGTATCCCAGCAACCGAAATAAATAGTTCCATCATCTGCTATTGCGGGGGCTGAATAAATCGTTTTAGTAGTTGGATAAGACCATTGTAGAGTACCATTCGGATTTAAAGCAATGAGTCTATTTTCGAAACCAAAATATATTGTTTCATCCGAACCGATAGCCGGTGAGGATCTTCCATATCCACCCCATAAGAGATATGTCCATTTTGTTGTACCATCAGGATTCACTGCACAAAAATGAGATGGATCTCCGCCAGAAGTGCTACTAAAATATATAGTTCCATCGTGACTAATTACAGGGGTCGTTTCACCATACCCATTTATTGAGTATATCCATTTTAGATTTCCTTTGCTAGTAATTGCAAAAAGGTCTCCCGCATTAAGATATAATGTGCCGTTTGAATCTATCGCAGTTGAACCATAACATCCCATCATACTAGTTGGAAATGACCATTTCAGAGTTACGTTGGAACTTATTTCATATTCACTTCTACTAGTATGATGGGCATCGTGACAAAACATAGGCCAATTGTTTTCGACTTTTGTATTAAAAAATTGATTATTGGATAAAGAAGCGGAAAAATCAGAAATATTAATAATAAAAAAAAGGGCAACAATAAACAAACAGATTTTGACCATTATAATATCCCCTTAAATCTCATTGAATATCAATAAGATGGCATATATTTAAAATTTTTCATAAGTTTTTTAAAGACTTTATCGTTCTTTTTTTTGGGGAATACAAAAAATGTGTAAAAAATTAACAAGTTTAATTATAGTTGGGCTGTTAATTGTATGTAGCTACACAATTTTGATCAGCAATACGGATATTGTCAGAAGTAATCCATCAGAACCAAAAAATAGTGATATATTACCTTTAAATTATATTTGGACTTGGACAAATATTTTTGCAAATGTTACCAAAATTTATCCTCCTGGTGAAATTGTCCGAGGAAGGTCCTTTGCATCATATGGGGGCTCCTATTCGAAAGACCAAATTTACAATGAATTAGAAAACAACATTCATTTATCTCCTGTAAAAGAAGAACAATTACAATATATTGATTTTGACCATCAGGGTTATTCACAGATAATTAATGTTACTGATTGGAGTTTAACCGTTAATACTAACGAATTTTTTCCTTTTAGTAGCAAAACCCTTACCAAAAATGAAATATTTTCAATGTCTTGCACTAATGGATTAACAAAACCTTCGATTCTTTGTACTTCAAACCGTACTATTGATGAAGCTTCAATCGAACCTGTTGATTTTACTTTGAGTCCATCAGGGGATAATTATGGTGATGTGTATCAAGTATCAAATTACTTCCTTAATAATGAAAATTATTTTGTAGGAAAGGTCGTATATTTATCAGCTAATGACCCTGTTCCTTCTTTAGATGAACAACAAGGTATCATTTATCTTCTCGACGATTCAACCGATTCTCAAAACAAATTAGACAATCTAACTTATGCGGATGCCGCTATTATTATTGCATCCGAAGGAAGAGGAGTTCAAAACGTTACCACAAACAATGCCAATATTACAGTTATGGATGTCAACTATTCTGAAGGTACGACGATTAAATCCATACTTGAAACTTATAACCTTACTATCGTCGACAATTTCGAAAATGAAGGACAAACTTTGACTTTTCTCTATAACATATTTAATGGACCTTTGTGGCCGGATTCCAAATGGGTTCTCTTTGATAGAATCCCAGATCATTATTGGCTGATGGATCACGACGAAGGTTTTTTAGGCTGGGTTACTCATAACCCCTACCTCGGTAATACTGATACGCCAAATATGGGCTGTTTCCTCCTTTGCGTAGAATTTTGGTCTGAATTGATATTCTGGGCAAATTTAGGTCATTTATTAACCCCTTGTCAAGGTGTTGTCTTAGCAGACCACGGAGAATATCATTACATGTTATCTATACCACGGATAGCGTTTAATATTTTTACAGTCAACGAATCAATCGGCGACTTCCTTTATGATAACCACGATAGTGCGACCCTTACAGGATATACAAATCAAGAATTTTTACCAGAAGGTCCTTTACACCACATAGGAGGGATTGGATATAATGTATACGGCAACCTTACCATAAGTAAAAGCCCCGAAAATGCAAATGTAATTGTGTCTAATAGATACGATGGTATGTGGGGTCAGACTCCGGGAGATTCAGGCGTTGGCACCGCTATTTGCCTTGGAATGGCGAAATTCTTCAAAGAAAACGATATTCCAAGGAAATATAATATGACTTTCCTTTTCACAACAGGTGAAGAATATGGCTTTTTAGGAGCTAAATATTTCCGAGATC
>JAFNFT010000045.1 GCA_017885605.1 Methanobacteriota archaeon
CAGAACCTGAAATCTTTAATCCCCAAGGAAAAAATTTATTTATTTTTATTATTATCTCAAGAACTTTCTCAAAGCGAATCCTGTGGCATTGATGATATAAATAAAAGAAAAAGGTTACGCAACCTTTCGCGTCGTATAGGCTAATTGTACTAGGACCCTGCCGTTTCAATTTCCTCCGTTTTCTTTTAATTTTTTACGTGGAGGAAAAATAGTCCCTGTCTATGAGATGATCCGCTATAATGTTTTCTTCCTATTTTTTAGAAAATTATTGGTAGCATGATTCTGCTTACATAGAATATTTTGTATATTATTGACATATCTTTATCATTAGGATTTTAAAATTTTTTGTTACAAATATAACAGAAAAAGATATTTAATAACATTTAAATAAGACTATAGGATAATGTTTCTAGATCAATATTAATCGGGAAGCGGAAGGAAGACCTAGGTTTAAGCTCAGATGTAAAACCCTGGGTAAACTATCAAACTTTAAAGCGATATAGACCTTGATTCTATATTTGGAACAACATCTCAACCCAAAATTTGGAGGGAGGATCTTTGGACGTTTGGTTCGTGAAGTATATCAGTAAAAAGATTTGGAACGCGATCGGCGACGCCTTTGGGGAATTAGCGGGCAAAACGGAAACGCAGATTAAAAGCTATTTAGCCTCTCTGAAAGGGGGTGATGAGCTTTCGAAGTCACCTTTGGTACGGGTTCTCGAAGTCGAAAATCCTCCCAACACCGTTACCCTCCTCATATTAGGGCGTGTGAATCTTTTCGGAGGCGTTGAATCGGCTTTCATGCGTATCGAGATCGTGATATCGAAAGACGTTGACCTTACCACGGGTAGTACTCCTATCGAAATCATCGAATGGAGAACTGTAATAGGTGATCTCAAGCTTAAGAAGGAGAATGTCTTCGAGTCAAATATTGCCTTAGGTTATGACAAAGGGGTATGGTTAGGACGAGGGGCTCTCAAGATTATCCCTGCTGATTTTGGACTTGACGTATTCATCGGAGGAATTAACGAGAGAGGAGCCATGATAGGATTGAAAGTAGATATACCCACTCCTATCCCCTTAGGATGCACCGGGATAGGACTCGTTGGACTCGGGGGTGACTTCGCGTATAACTTCGTACCTCGCTTAGAGTTAGAAGGTGTCCCAGTAACCAATCCCACCGCAAAGAATTATGTCAATTGGGCTCGTAACCTTGAACCTGATAGATGGCAGCCGGGTCCAATTGATACGACGGCTGTGGGATTGGGAATTTGTACCGATTTGGTTTCATTGGCCGATAGCGGATATATATTAACACTTGAGCAGATTGGATTTACAGTCTTAACCCCTGGGCCCATCTTCGTATTTGGTGGATCTGGATATATCCTTAAGATTAAGTCTGCTAAAGTAGAGGGTTGTTGTGTGGTAGATATTCCATCACAATCCTTCGCTATAGGTTTAAGCGCTCACATAAAGATTCCTGACTCAGATGAATTTAATTTAATCGATGCAGAAGGGATAATCGATTCCTTCTTCTCCATCAAAGACCCCAGTCAATGGTTCATCAATTTTGGAACAGATGAGAAACCGATACTTATCAGGATATTGTTTTCTTACCACGGAGAAGCCTTCTTAATGATTAACAATCATCGAATAGAGTTCGGAGTAAACATTTCATGCGGTGGAGACTGGGGCGAAAGCTGGATTAGTGTCATCGCACGAGTGGGCGCACGAGTTGTTGCATTTATCGGGTGGAATCCCAAGGAGCTCGAGGGATCATTCGCCATCTATGGTGAGCTTGGAATCAAAATTTGGAAGTTCAAATTTCTTTTAACATTACAAGCCCAAACCATCGGCTACCTGTCTACACCCACCCAACTCGATATCAATTTTAAATTGGAACTAGACCTGCCATGGCCAGTCCCTGATGTCGAACTTGAGAAGATGATCTCCTACAGCGATGCGTCGCCTCAACCGCCTCTTTTAGATTCTCCTTTTTTAGTGGGTGAATACGATGCGTGGTGAGATGATCGAATGAGTCAAGTAAGTCCATTGAAACTGGGTGCTATTCATCCCATAACGGGAAGACAATGGGATCTTGAAAAGAATGAAGCGTGGCCTGATCTAGAGATAGTCCTACCTTTCAGCCGTCGCGTCACTGATAATACTGGAGAGATGATATTAGGACCTGCAGTGAGCCCTGAAAACTTAGGGGGTTACCAAGTCATACACTCTTTAAACAAAATAGAAATTTTCGATCTCGGCCGCAATAGCATTGTTCAGAATGTGAAAGGTGTATGGGCGGCAGGCCCTAGTGGAGATACCGCAAGGATCCACCTGTTAGCCCTCGATCCCTACTCTTGGTTGACGCCTCATGGAACAACCATCTCCACAGCCTATGAAAATCTATCAAAAATCATAGAGCAGAACTTCGGCTATGGGAAGGCGGAAACCTTCACTGCAGAACGATATTTCGGAGAAATGCTAGTAAAACCTGCGACAGAAGCTGAATTAGTAACTCCGTTCCAGCCTGCATTATCCACTCGTGTCATGAAATGCGAAAAGTTTGGTTTAAAATTTCGGACATTGAATGACACCCCCATACATATAAATCAGCTTACTCTATTTATATTGGGGGGAGATATTGGAGGAAATAGACAAAGTCCATTTTTTACGGTAGTAGGAGGCGGCCGAGTAACCTACTCGCTTGTTAAACAAATCTACGGCGGCATCTTTCTGATTTCCGCTTCAATCGCACTCAGCGCACCTGTCGACAATATTTGGATCCAATCATCAAATAACGTTCCACTACTCGTATACAGCGTGCGTTATCGAGAAGCGCGTAGTAAATTCATTAACAAAAAATGTGGTAAAAGAACGATCCTTGCTCCCGGTAAATACCGTATCACAGTAGAAGGAGAGTCAAATGCCACTTCCTCTGCTGGGTTGCCTCCCAGTAAGACAGTCAAGTGGCATATCAATCAGGAGTTTGGTGTAAAATATCCAGAGACACTTCGGCCCTACATAAAATATTCAACCATCGGGGATGATCGAATATTTTCTACTGATCCTATCCCTCCTCCACCCTCCCCCTTGGCTTGGAATCCTTCGCTGCAAGGAATTGGCTTTCCAGCGTATAAAAAGTATCTCGCTGTAGTCCATTTCTTCGTCCCTTATATGAGCTCCATATATCCGCAGATCAGGATGCAAGTGATGTACGTGAAAGGCTCTCTGCCATCCATAACTTCAGACCTTACACCTATACCTAATCATGATGATGATAGATCCCTGCCCCAGAAGAGCCAAGACTGGATCAATGCAGCGGGTGGCTCGGTCATGCTCGACGAAGAAATCATATTCGATAAAGAATTACCTCAAGAAGGTTTAGCCAAAGTTGCCTTATCATTCATCCTTCCTACTGGAGCGGAGGTGAAACTAGATGAATGGACTTGCTATATCTCACTATTCGATTCATTTAGCCAACATGTAGAATGGTCCGGCAATTGTTTGCAGATATACTATGATTCTACTGGAAGAAATGGACACGCAATCCCAATTCTTTTACCCATCATAAATACGCCTACTAATGCTAATGGAAATAGGATGATTTCGCTACCAGAGAATAGCATTTTGAAATCTACAATTAAATACAAAGTCGTACAAGACCTCCTAGGAACTTTTCCCTCAAACGAAGGGACTAGACCATACCCTGAAGAGATGACATCGGTACTGCTAGATTGGCGCCTACCGACGTCAATCGTGAATAATTTAAAACCATTTGACCAGCACACAGGTGTACGCTTTGCAAGATTCGCGCAAGAAACTCGGGTTCGCTTCAATACGGGCGAAGGAGATAAACTAGACGGAATCAATGATACGGTACATAATACTACGATCGAGGCTATCGTAGACTCTCAAAAGCGCCCATTCGCTCTATGGTTGCGTACACCTGAGCCAATCGACTGGCGGCGCGTTACCATAACACTAAAGATTAAACACATAAATCAAGCAGGGGATTGCCCAACGGAATATGCGTTTCGCAGACCACTGGATATGACGGTCACAATCCTACCCAGCCCAGATGCGACTTCCGCATTCCTAATCGGTTCTTTCGCTGGAACACCAACTTACCTTCCGAGGGGTGAATATGAACTTGACATTTCTTTCGACCCATACAAAGCAGGTCTCCAAAAATTAAAACCAGACCCAAGCGTAATCAACATCCCAGAACAAATTAAAATGAAGTTCATTCAACCATTCGGTCTAGATTGGCCACTTCCATCAACAGGTGTCATAGTGCCAGCTCGGTTACTCGAAAAATTATTGGAATTGTATCGCCGCCCCAAACCAGGGCCTGACCCAGAAGAACTATTCAAAATGTACGAAGATTTTACAATTACCGAGACGCTCATCAATACAAACTCTGAAACCATCCCAATTACCAAATCCCAGGAAACACGTTTGATACAAGAGATGTTTGAAAAGGAGCGAAATTTGGTACAACTAAACAAGCACCTCGTAAACTCGGATGTCCGACCACCAGTAAAGAACGTGCGTAAAGACAGCGATTCAACCCTCGAAACTAGAGAGCCGAATATCTCAACAAAAACTGAGAACCCAAGAAGTGATCGGAAAAACAAGAGAAGTAAAGATGTTAAGGAGGCAAAGACGAAATGAGAATGCATCTTACTAGCATCGGTTATATACCTGGTAAACCAGAGGGTAATCGTCTGAGATGGTCGTATCCTACTCAATCATTATACAAAAGAAATAGCTTCCTAGGACTCCCCGAAAAAATCATCATAGAGCGCGCTCCCATCCAAGATGTTAAGTATCAAACACAACTCAGCACATCTTCAGTTATACCCCTCTCTTGGTGGGATGACCATGGATCCATCAACTTAACAGGGTTCCCAATATTGATTCATAAGCTGCCATCGTCGGTGCAGGCGGCTTCATTTATTTACAAGGGCCCAAAAACTAGACTCATCGTCATGGATAGTGAGAACAACAAGATAGTGGTTTATCGAAACCTAGATAATGGCGATGCGGTCCACCTTCAAACTTCGAATATGGACACATTCCTTTTCTTAGCCTTTCATAAGATTGAACTTCAGGATCTGAAGACCTTAGATCTCTTTAAAGATCGTGGCTTGAAGTGGGAACCAATAGCTATTATTTCCGTCCGCGAAGCATTCAAGGCCAATTATAAAGAAGTGATCCAGCGTTATGACGCCCCGGTAACCCTTTTAAAGGAACAATGGGCGGATCTCGCCGATATCGCTATGAAAGCACAGCTATCTACGCCAGCGGGTCCAATCAAACACAAACTAGAACTGTGGAAGAACCTCGACATGATGATAGGACTAAGATGGGAGTTCGCTGTAATCAGTGGATACGGCTTCTTCGATGGCCCCCATTCTAAGACGTCACCTTTAGACAATATCTATTCGGATAAGTTGTTAAAAGGAATTCCACCCCAGGCATACGCTTATCGAGTACGTGAGAAGGATGGGCGGCGTGGCGTCAAACCTAGCAACATTGTTATATGTCCTAATTGGTTGATAGCCCCATTGATTGCACCAAGCATTCCTTCGATCGTTTCACCTGAAGTGCGATTAAATGCGAAAGGAATCTTTGAGGCTACTTATAGTATGACATGGAATCATTTTGATCCTTGCGCCTTAGGTGTTGAAATCGAGGAGGAAATCAGTCCTAGTGTCTCAGTCAACTCCTCGTTAATCAAAGACACCTTTGAAAGCCGCTCCCATCGTCCTGAGGAAGCACCGATGCAAGGCAAAATTGCTAGATCATTAAACGTCCCCTTTCACGATGTCAAGATAAGATCCCATATCCGAGCGACCGACGGTTGGGACCGCATAAGTACGTACTCTTCATGGACTCCATTCACACCACTTGAATTACACCACAATCCCCCTGCTCCTCCATTGGAATCGGCTCGTTATGATGCAGGAACAGTTCATATTTTCCGTCAAATCGATAATTCGTTGCTCCCCGATTGGAGCCCAGACATAATAGTAGAAAAAGCATTAGGAAAAGTCTACATTTATCGTAAGGATTTGAATAAAAACCCGCGGGTGGTGGATGTCAACGTAAGCGCTCCAATTCTAGTGGAAGGGGATCTCTTCCGGATCACAGCAAGCGTCACGAATCCTAGCGATTTCATCGATGGCTACCTGATCGCAGGGGACATCAAAACCCGTATCATCGACTCCTCGGGTTCAGATTTTTTCTTCCGTATTCCCGATGATGGAGGCGGGTCAATCACGCTTTTTTCCGCCGGTCCGGCTAAACTTCAACAGAACCCGAAGCGCGAAAGCCTATGGATTAAAGTAGCGGAGTTACCCGTGATGGATCTCCCTAGAGAAATCGTCTTCACCGCTCCTATACCTGAACCAACCAATGAAGCAGATGTATTATCTTACTACGCACGATTATCCTACTTAGACAAGCAAGGACCGACAAGCAACATCGTTCAAGCGATTCGCGTACCTCCTACTCCTATCGTCCCTCCACCTTTCACTGTCGAGTTACTAGGCATCGACTTTTACATGAGAACTATGGTAAAAATAATATTCACAGACCACGTCTCCGAAGGACTTTTCAGCGTGTGGTGGGCAGACGGTGCATTCGAAATCGATCAGTTCGGCTCACAGGCCGTTCCAGGTGAATACAGGGCTCAACAGGTACAGAACCAGCAATTCCTTTACGACGTCCTTTCGTTACCAATCCCAAATAATGCAAACCGCGTTGTAACCATAGGCGTTCAAAGGGTAAACACAGGGGGAGGACAAAGCAACTTCTTGTCAGTTCAGATCACACTCATTGCAAATCCTCATGAGTTGGATGAATAGTAATACTCATAGGTTTAACAGGAAAAATAGATCGAATAAATCCCTGCTCGATTCATAACAATCAGTTTTATGAGAAGATTTTTGACTTTGTTTTTTAGAAAAAAACTTCTGTGTCATCCTCCTTAGGTACTATTCTATCGAGATCCGAAGAAGCTTCTTCATTAACGTGCATACAAAGACACCAATGTATTGACTCGTGTATCAAAATTGAAACTAATGATTTTTCAAATTCTTTCTCTGTATATAATATAGGACAGAGATAAATAGCATTACATAAATGGCAATAGTATGAACCAACAGAACAAATTGCATCGTGATAAACGTCATCATGTTTGCACGGTGAAATAAAAATCATTGGATATCTTCTTGACTTGTATCTATAGTAAAATTTTAAAATAGGCCAAAAAATTCGCGTTAAAGCATCTATAAGTGATTCATCTTCATGAATTATTTTCCAATTCTTTATATTCGCAAAATCCACTTTCATACGTCCACCGTCTTCGCATTCTCAATTAGATACAGTGCCTTTTGTGTCAATTTATCGAGGTCTTCTTCCGGATACCCAGATTCCAAATCAATACTATAGCTCCGGGTTTGAAACGATACTTTTCGAACCCGCAGGTATACCTCATCACCAAGACTAACCACATTTGAATATTCCTCATCATCGTCCTCCAGCTCTGTGTCATAGATAGTAAAGGCGTTCTCAGGAGATGATATACGGTTCAATAGATGAGGATAGGTTTTTCTTTTATCTATACCAGTTTTCTCGCGATGGAACCAAGAATGAGGATTACGTAAAAAAATAGAAAAAAGAGATAAAAAACACAATAACAGTTTCATCGTAAAAGCCTCTCTTACATACGGGTTTTATTTTCTACGAGTTTATTTTTATTTTTTACAGGCACAAGGAACACTCTCTCAATACTTCGGAGAAACAACTTCGTTGCGAGGAAACTCCCAATACTCGCACCCGCACCAGTAATAACCGACTGTATTACAAGCTCAATCAATGAGTTCATGGTTTTCTTCCAGCTCCTTCATATCCTGAAGGAGATCAACAGCTTTCTTGGACATTTTCTCGATGGTATCCTCCGGAAAATTTGATGTGAGTTCAACCGTATAGTTCAATGAGCTGAGCGATACCTTGCGCAGTTGGTCTGGTAACTCCTCAAATGCTTTCTGTTCCTTTGACATCGTAATCCTCCTCGTCGTCATCATCTGGAGATGGATTCGGAATATCTGGGAATGGCTTGGGTTGAATCAAAAGAGGAGATCCTTCAACGACGAACGTTTTCATTTCTACGGGTTTATTATAATTTTTTAGGATGGGAGTAACGTCAAGCAGCTCTGCGAACTCACGTTTCGTCTTTTGAATGATGTCCCTTAGATCATCGAATTTTCCACTGTATCCCTTCGTTTGTTTCGCATTCTCCAACACCATGACTTCAAAGAAAACTCCCAGCGCAGCATCGAGCGATCCGCAGTATGCGACAACGTGATTCTTTGTATTTCCTATTCTTTTTACCATAAAATTTCGCGATGGAAAATTGCCATCAACTTCGATAACCCAAGAGCGGCAATTAAGCAAAATAATGGTTTCTTTTTTCGACCCGCGTGGGCGACCTTGCATTTTTATCATTTATACACCACTGAGCGTAGAATAATTGTTCACCATGTCCATTCCTCCATATGCATTAACCATTGTTCTAACCAAGGATTATCCCCATTTTCATCCATCCATTTTGGTCGATGGTTTCCATTAGCGTATACACAAATTTCTCTTGTGAGTTCGTTCCTATCAACAAAACCAAATGTTTCACTGATATATTTCTCCAAAACGGATAGCGCTATGTTTGCTGTTCCTAATGCACGTTTTTTATCATTTGTAACAAATACAATAAATGAATCGTATTCGGAAAAACCTAGTCCATACAGTTCTGTCATCAACCTCATATAAGATTTTATTTGTTCTATTGTATTTTTGTTATCTATCATATGGTGAACAGTTCCTAATGAAACCATAAAAACTTCATAATTTGTTTTACCCACCTCGACCCAATCCGCACGCGGTTCTGATTCTGAATAATCCATAATTAGTTCATAACACAGTGCCCTGTCATTGTTACCACTAGCCTGTTCAATCTGCGTCAGAATTTTGCGCCGATTATTTATTTGTTCTACTCCATTATTTTCTACCATTTTTTCCTCCTATGTTTTTTTTGTTTTGTACGAAGAGCGATAATCGAGCTAAAAAATCATTTAGCTTGGTCACGCGTGAAAAAATAAGTGTGATAAGTGGGATAAAAACTATACTTAATATATAAAAATTAAATATAGTAATAAATATAAGGGTATCGTTTTTATCAATCTTATCTCCCTTATTTTTATACATATTCACACCTTGGTCTAAGTTTAATTCCTCTCCAGCACTCTTCTTGCTCCCCCTCAATTACAGGTTGAAAACGCGTAACAAGCCATTTCCGATTGTTTGCCACTTTCCTCCCAAAATCATTTGCTGGTCTGGCTAAATACTCGTTATTCCCGCACCAGATTTTGTAGTCTTCATGTAAATCACTTTTCTTTACGTAATTATCAGATCCAGGCACGCAACACTCAGAAAGAAATATTTCAACATCTGAGGGAATCATCCCTTCTTGGAACCATTGTTCAATCTCCCTTATACTTGGGTTATAGGTAAACTCCCACTTGTTTGCTTTGAGACGATCAAGACCATCCAACGCCCATTTTAATATCGCTGATAAGTAATTTTTTGTTAAGAATTGTTTAATAAAATGATCATCTTTTTGAAATTCATTGGGGAATGGTATCGGTAACCATCGATCATAAAGAGCATCATCAACCCCCTCTGTTGGAATGTTAGGCACTCCATTCCCCGAGAGCATAATTTTTGCCTCATTTTTCATTCGCTTTACAACAGGATTATATTTTATATCTACGGAAAATGTATCGTTGCCGGTTAGGGTTTTAATAAGACTCAAGGTTTTCGGCTGAAAAGAGTAGTCTACATCTGCTCTTATATTAGCTAATTTTCCGTGGAGGTTATGGGTTAAAAAAGGCATACAAAGCTGTTCCAGGCTCAAATCGCTACAATTTTCAGGCCCAAGAAAACATTTCACTATCTCATAAAACGTAGTTTTACCAGAATGATGGTTCCCATATGTATAAAGTAATTTCTTAGCGTATTGCCCAGGTGTAAAGCAATAACCTATGAACTCCTGTAGAGAATCGACATACTTTTTCTCGTCAACCCATCTCAAAACAACATCATTCCAGGAACTATAGTCGACGTTGGGGTCAAAAATTATTGGGAGTTTATTCCTTAAAACTATACCTGGATGATGTGCTATTATTATTCTGTGTCCCAACTGAATATATCCATTTTTAACACTAATATATCCCTCTGAGAAATGCATAGGTTCAAGTGATCCATCTTTTATGTATCCCAGAGCATTTCTTTTATGGTGTAAATTATAGTTGTCACCAAGTGATTTTTTTATTTCACGATCTAGTATACTATCGCAAATACTTCCAGAAACATAGCCCCCATCTTGGTATATGTAAGTTTCTCGAGTCTGTTCGTCTGTTAAAATTTTATTCTGTGCTATTATGTTTTTTGCTGCAAGAATGCCGACAGAAATACTACCATTCATAGCGTATCCTCTATCTTCACCCAAAGGCGACCAGATGATACAGCTTTGAAAAACACTACTCTAAAACCCGGGATTTCCTCGATGACATTTTTTATCTGGGGTAGATCCTCGATACAGCACCGACCTATGACACCGAGAGTCATTACATTGTGGTGTTTGTTTTTCATGTCTTCACTACACTACACGTCTCTTCCAAACTTATTGGGGCAAAATCCACTAAAAAACATATTTTGGGATAGTTGTCCTTCTTTGTTAATTTCTCAAAATCAGGGCAATCTCCACTCTTGTTTACATCATAACAACGTAGGACACCTTGTGCTTTAGTTATACCAGTGACATAGTCCGTTTCAATTGTTGATTTTGCATGACAAACGTGTTCATCATAGACAATGATATGATGCATACATTCGGTGCAAATTGTTGTTTTCTTGGTCAGGTCATCACTCATTATCCCAAACTGTACAGATGGGTGTTTTTCCAATAGTTGTTTCAAAATATGACTATCGCAGAGATGATTACCACTGTGTCTTTCAGAGAACGACTCTGCTATTATTCCTAGGTTTTCCTTCTTCGTGTTTTTTATGAGCTCCGGATTTTTTTCTATTTTATCTTTTCCTTTTTTCATTATTTCATCTCCTTATGGGTCGACGATCCCACATTTGTTTTCTATAGACCTTTTTGTCCTCCCCAGTTTTCAATTTTGATGATAAAATTTTTACCAATTGCCAGCTCCCCGTCGCTCCTTTGTATGGTAACCAAGAACTCTGTTTCTCGAACGATTCTTCCACGGACTGACCGAGCAGGACCGGCTGACAGAGAGCCATCAACAAAAACAATTTTTACCTCATCACTCAACACTACCAAAGACTCACCTTCCTACCAATTTCTGTAGCAAAAGAATCACAATAGATGGATCGTCAAGGGGGACGTTGGGGCAGTACTGCCGTTTGAAGTCCAATAGCTCTTTATTTGGTACTGTCATTGTTTTTCTCCAGTATTTTTTCTGCTCTTGCTTTCAGGGCTTTATCGACTTCTTTTTTGAGAAATCCATGGAGTTGCCCGTACTTTCCTACAACTGCTTTTCGGAGTTGCGTTAACGCCTCATCATCACAGTTTAAATGTGCCATAGAAACCTATATAATACTAATACCTATTATAGTTTTTAAATCAATTATAAAGTTTAATTAATGGGAGATAAGATAATGACGAGAAAAATATTGAAAACACCTGATGATTTCATGAATCATGAACCATATAAATCTATTATTAACGCCGTAAAAGAAGCCCCATCTTTCCATTCAAATTTTAAAAAAGGTTTGAGACCTAGGGAATTACGTTACATAATATTGAAGCCTTGGAAATCACCTGATCAGAAGCAAAAAGAAAAAGCTATCGAACCAAAACCCAAGGAAAAAAAAGAAGATACCATCCGATATACCATCAGGGATACTTCTAGACCTATACTTGACCGTTTTAAAGTTCACCTACAAAATAGAGATATGGCTACATTAAATCAGTCGATTTGCGGAAAAAATTCTGCTCAAGGTTTTAACCAATATTTGAAGAGACTTCAACATTATGGATGGATTACAAGAAAAAAAGGTCGAATTCTCCTATCCGAGAGTTATAAAGATTATCCAATACGAGCGTGGCAAAAAAATTTTATCATGAAGTGTCCAGTGGACCATATACTAACAGAACACAACGCGACATTGTTTCATCCGACTATAAAATATGATGCACATGATAAAGAAGAAATTAAAGCTACAATGAATCAAGTTTCTAAAATATTAAATGTTACTTTAAGGAAAACTGGGTTACGAAAAGCAGGATTTGAATGGAGTAGATTTATAAAGACGGTTGACTGTAAACGAGCAACAAAATTATATTTTTGGTTAAAAATTATTTACGCTCATTATATAGCGAGTCTACAACCCTTGGGTATTATTGATAGAGATAATTATTATTTTAAAGATACTGAGATGCCCATGATATCAAAGGAGACAATAATGGCCATGAAATCAACTAAATATGATGGTCTCCCTGAAAGTATATTAGTTTTTTATACAAAAAAATCTAAGGGTTGGCAAGAGCGGTTTATACGATTGTTAGAATCAGCCGTTAAGAAAAAGTACAGCTACTTAAACAAAAAAGAGGTACAACGCCATTACACTGAATTCATAAAGGTTTGTGAGGAAACCCTCCATATGAGAATTGATGTGGAATATTTTACCCTAACAATACGTCCTGAATTTTTATCCTATTTTTTGCTAAAGGATGGTCCTAGTATTAATGACAAGATGGCACATAATGTATCTCAAGCAGTAGAACAGATATCCGAATATTCTGATTTTTTTGATGATACTTCATTTGATGAAAGTGAATCGATGATAGATAACATAACAGATCTGTTTAAAGATTACGAAAAGGAAATCAAAGAACTTGGATATAAAAACAAAGAAGAACTATCGTACGAACTGAAACCATTAACAAATGTATTTGAGATGCCTGATTAACAACTCTTCTTGAATCATTTACTTGCAATCTTTACCATGCCTATTGCAGCTAGACGTAATGAAATCGTATCGTTGATAAACAGGAAAAAACCATCATAAATACAGAATAAATTATATTATTCACGCTTTTTCTTTTTGTTGTTTCGCATATTCTTTCACGAGGAGATTTGCTAGCTCTGTTGTGAAGTTGGGGTTTTTCATCAGATCCATAATATTGAACCCCACCGATTTCGCATCTTCTTCTGTTTTCATGAGATTTGGTAAATCCAAGGCAAGAGAACAACTACTACAAAAATTACTGCCGGGGGTATTTTTTACGTGGCAACGGGGACAGATAATTAACTTAAAACTGTTTTTATCCTCAGTTTTTTCGACAAGCCCATTAATACGCAGAATCTCATCCTCAACATTTTTACCACTAAGCTTCACATACGTCCTTATTTCCGAACTACCGATGACCCACCCACCAAAATTACATAGTACTGGTTCTGACATCCCTTCTAGAACCAGTTGTGTTGCACGACTGGCTCGAAACTTATGCAGATTTACTCTTTTCGTAATACCTACTTTTTCAGCAGATTTAAAAATTACTTTTCTGGCAGCATCATAGCTTAACATCTCTTTGTAATTATTTCTTCCGATTCCGCAAAATAAGAAAGCGTTAGGATTCTTCCTATCGGGATGGTTATCAAGCCAGTTTGAGATAGCCGGAGCAGATGCACATAATCTTACTGGTCGGAAACCAGTTTTACCAGTGATATTGACCCTACATCCATACTTATCGAATTCGATATCTTTTATCTTTGTTGGTAATATCTCTCCAATACGACAGGCACTCTCATAAAAAGCCAAGACGAACGCTTTATCTCGAGAGTTTAAAGTATAGTCCGCGATTTTCATCACTTCTTCAGGAGTAAGTAGGTGTTCTGGGAGCTTTTCCCTGCTCTTGGCTTTTTTGATTTCTTTATGGGTTATCTCACTTATTGCTTCTTTTGTTTCCTCTGACGTAATTTTTACTTCTTTTTCTATCCATTGATAAAACCGTCGGGTGAGTATACAATAGTCGTGCTTAGTCCACTCTTCGAAGTTCCTATTAGTATTGATGTATTTAAAAAATTGAATTGCATCATTTTTTGTAATACTATCGAAATCTTTACCTAAAATAGTTACCACTTTTTTAAGAGTATAAAGATATTTCATTACGCGAATCTGGCTTAAACCATCGGCTAATAGATAGTCCAAAAAATCAAGAATGAGGTGTTTGTTTCTAGGAGAAACCGAAGCATCGTCCGTAAATTTTCGAATACACTCATTCAATCTTATTTCCGCGTTATGAATATCCATGTCAATCTATAACACGAATAGAATAGGGGCTGTTAACCTTTATCCTATAAGCCGCCGAAGGGATTTGGACCCCTGACCTGCTGATTACGAATCAGCCGCTCCACCAGCTAAGCTACGGCGGCATTCAACGGCCTGAATAGGGTCCGGTATTAAAAAATTGCCTATAACCCTTTTCGCAACATCTTTTTACCTCTATCTGTTATAAGACCTCGATGATTTGCGGAGCGGATGAAGCGGGCAGAGGACCATGCTTCGGGCCATTGGTTGTTGCAGGAATCGTTGTTGAGAACGATACAGAACTCGTCCGTATTGGTGCATGTGACTCCAAACAACTCACTCCGAGAAGACGGGAGCTGCTCGCCCCGATGATACAAAAGATCGCCTCGAAATACGAAATCATCGTGATGCCAGCTGCTGATATTGATGATTTGCGGAAGACCATGACACTTAATGAACTCGAGGTGTTCGTCTATAGTAAAATCATCGAGAAACTCAAACCTGATGTCTGTTACGTCGATGCGGTAGATGTCAAGGAAGAGCGTTTCGGCAGAGACATTTTGTCACATCTCTCCTATAAACCTCGGATGATCTCCGAACATAAGGCTGATGTTAACTACCCTATTGTCGGGGCAGCAAGTATTCTTGCAAAGGTCACCCGGGATGAGCATGTCCGAAGGATTGCTCAGGAGCTCGAACCTAAACTGGATCTTCCCCTCGGCAGTGGGTATCCCGCGGACCCTGTCACGAAAAAATTTCTGAGCACTTGGGTGTCACGGTTCGGGTCATTGCCACCACATGTACGGACATCCTGGGAAACNNATAAAAGTGGCAGAAATGCCAGCAACCGTGTCTGGCATGTCCCCCGCAACACAAGTCAATTAATACTGATAAGGTTGTTTTACTTTATATACCTACAATCAGGGTCACTGAAAGTATTCGTTGGCTTTGTCTCAAAAGTATT
>JAFNFT010000046.1 GCA_017885605.1 Methanobacteriota archaeon
TGTTCTGTGACTTTGAAATGTTCGCATACCCATTTTTTGCTTCCGTAATCCATCCAGGACCAGAGGAGGTTTTTTGGATCTGAGAGGGTGTTATTTGAAAAAGGTTTATCGAGGATATCGACGAGGTTTCTTTGTACTCTTGGGGAAAATTTTGATAGTATCTTTAATAGGTCAATGGCTGGTCTTTTTGATAGTACTTTGAAAAATGGTCTATTGTGAGTGTAGAGATGATAGTTTCCACCAAAGGTGGTTCCTGCCCCTTGTCCATGTATGATAATTTGTTTTTCTTCGGGGATGCCTTTTTTAAAAAGTAGGTGGAAGAGGACGGATTGTAAGTGATGGAGTGGTTCTTCTGCTTTATCAATAGCCTCGATAATTCCGATGAGATAATCTTGGTTCGTATATTCATAGTAATGATGGTCCATGTTGAGTGCTTGTGCTGCTGAGAGAGAATAGTTTTTTTCTATGTCGAACGTAGGTTCTTCAAAGGGGTATCTGGTTGAATAGGATGTCTTTGTGAGCGAATTTACTTTGCAAATATTCGACAGGATTGATGAATCGATACCACCACTGAGTAAAACGGTCATTTCGTCTTTACGTATTTGTAATTTTTTAAGAGAATCTGTGAGATAGTCGTATAATTTTATTGCGCTTTCTGTGTTAGATGATATTTTTTTGTTCTGCTGTGGTGGATGATAGAGTTTTTTTGATTTGATACTACAAGTATTGTTGGTTATTTTTATGTGTAATTGCCCGTCGCTAAAGAGCTGGTAGATGTCCTTGTATAAGGTGTTTGGTGGCATCACGAAGCGAAATACAAAGAATTCGGGAAGAACATCGGTGTTTTCCTTTATTGGTACTCCAGCTCTCCTTAACATAGAAATATGTGTTGAACAGAAGAATTCACCGGCTTGGTTGATATGATAATAAATCGGTCGGCCAGAAATCGTGGATTTAAATATAATGACAGTATCGGTTGTACTGTCATAGGTTACTTGTGAAAAAATGGTTTCACGAACGTGAGATGTAGAAAGTAACGGGGATTCGATGACGGTAAAGCCATTCTGCTCAGGGAGATAATCTGACAAAAACTTATCTGTAACGATAGTTGCCTTTAGAGCATGAATATTCAATTCCTCAACTTTTTGATAGGTAAAATTCTGAGCAAGGCCATCTTTTGTTAATGCAAACAAAAACATTTTATTCCGTGTAATGCAAATCTTCTAAACCTATAAAAGGATATTTATTTCCAACCGAATGTGTGATGAATTTTTTATTTTTTTTACTTTCATTCCCTATTTCCTTAAGATGGGTTATGAAACAAAATTTAAGCAAAATTTTATTAGAATATCTTAGTATCCACCCTATCGTTATTCATGAAGAAAAAAAAGTTTATGCTTATTGTTCTTCTATTGATTCTTCTGGTTCTTCTGTTGTTTTATAATCATATTGAATTTGGTAAAAACGATTATTCTAATAGCAATTATCTTTTTGAGAATTATCAGAGGTTTAACAATACAGAGATCACCTTCAAAGCTACCATTAAAGATGTCTACTCAGCTAATCATACCATTCTGGCGACCGTTTTAGATTATCCGCATACAGTAGTAACGATAAAAAATGTGACAATTGACCATCATTTCCAGAAAGATGATAGTATCTTTGTTGTTGGGATATTAAAGGGAGAAAAAACGGTTTTTGCTGAAAAAATATTAGTCAGGGGACCATGGGATGATTCGATTATTTTTATTAGTTCAATTCCTGCAATACCCTTTGTGCTGTATCTTTTCTTTCGAACATGGAGATTCAGTAGCAAGACTTTGACTTTTGAACGGAGACGGAAAGATGCCTGATTGGCTTGCCCATACTATGATTGGTTGGATTACCGGTAAAATACTAAAAATAGAGGTAGGGTTAGTCGTCGTTGGCTCTATCATTCCTGATCTTGTGAAGGTGAATCATATCGCACTCTTCCTTGGGACAGATCTTCAGAGTTTTTTTAGTCCCTTCCATACTCCTGCTGGTTCGCTTCTTGTGGGCGGGATTCTCGCGTTGTTCTTTTTAGATTCGAAAAAGGTGTTTTTGGCATTTGTTATCGGGATTGCTACTCATTTTCTTATGGATTATTTGTTCATTGGGGCTACCAGGGGGATTCAATTTCTCTATCCTTTCAGCTGGGGGTATTGGAGATTTAACGAGATCATGGTCGATTATCGTTTTACTGTTCTGGTCTGCCTTGCTGCGCTTGGGTTGTATCTCTATTATTTTTACTCTGGTTTAAAAAAAAAAGGAAGAAACAGGAGATCTAGCTGATTTCTTCTATAGTCTGTCTATCTTATCATGAATTTTCTGTATAAGAATATCGTCTACATTCTGATCGTGATTTTCCGTCAGAGAGTACTCCATCGATAAGGACGTGTGAATGAGTTTGTTTTCGTTGATGGGGGATATCGGCATCTTTGGTTTTTGTTTAGGTTCCATCGTCTTTGAGTGTTTGAACCCTGCTGTGATTTTTGTGGTAAGTGGTGTTATCCATTTTCTGCCATAGGTGACATATCTTTTTCCTAGCTGTATAACCTCTGTTCCTCTGGTAAGTAACATGAGTACCAATATGAGAATAATGACGATTCCAATAAGACCACTGGTTATTAAAATGGAAAGGAAGCTCATTGCATCTTGAGCGACGACTTCAGCACCCGCTGCGACAGTGACGACGATTTTATTGTCATATGTCTCACCTTGGTTGTCTGTAATCGTGAGAGTCACCGCATATTGTCCTGGTGTTGGGTAGGAATAGGCTGTTGTTTTCCCTGTGCTTTTTTTTCCGTCACCAAACTCCCAGTCATAGGAGACGATGGTACTCCCAGGGACGTAACAGTTGGAGGCATCGAATTGGATGCTTTCATTTGTTGAGATATTTTCTGAGGAGGTGGTGATTTCTACAGTAGCTTGTTCATTTTCTGGTTCAGCTTGCGATATGGTGACATTAAATGGGTCTGACCAACTACTATTTTGTCCATGTTCATCTTGTGCAATCACGGTGATATTATATGAAGAGATATTCATCCACGTATGCGATATTGATATCGATACGTTTGATGATATAAAGGTAGTCCATTCACTGCAGGATCCGTCCCCCCAATCAAATCGCAGTTTGATGGTATCGTTATCAGGGTCAGATGCGTAACTTGTAAAATAATTAGTAACCCCTGTCTGAACATAGATAGGACCGGTGGGTGTTGTTGGGGTATTTGGTGGGGTATTTTGGACGGGAGGTGTTTCGTTTTCATTTGATGATGAACCTCCGCCACCAGATGGGTTTCCACCGGGATTATTTGATTCTGTGGTAAACGAAAATGATTGGTTTGTCCATTGTCCAGTTGTGGTATCTTTACAAGAGACAGACCACCGATAGGTCGTACTATACGCAAGGCCGGAGATGCTGCAGGTTTTACTCCCATTGCTGGCATACGTTCGGGTCTGTGACCCAATATTAGGGCTTGTTCTTATATTGCAGTTGAAGGAATGTCCTTTGGTGTTTTTAATCGTTAGAGATAGTGTTGTGGTGCTTATTGGGATGCTTTGAGAACTATCACTCGGGGTTATCCCTGAAAAACTAAAAAGGTTGTTACTTGGTGCTGCGGCTGTTGTGAATGTGTACCAGCGTCGTTTCCAGTTAGCACCATCTGTTGCGTTGACGTACCAACGATATGTTGTAGCAGATTTCAGGCCAGATATTGTACATTGTTTTGTTCCATTGTGCGTTCCTTGCACCGAGACGCTCCCTACGTTTGGTTTGGTTTGAATGGTATAATCAAAATGGTCACTGTCAGGATCATAAATGCTTAAACTGAGGGATGATGTTGATATTGGAATGTTCGTTGATTTATTTGCAGGGGACATGTATTCATAAACAGGAGGAGTTGTTGACTGGACACCTACTTGTGCACTTCCATTGGTGATAGCAATTGGGATATATGCTATATTGTTTGTTACGCCGACATTATTTAGATTAATCGATGAGGTTCCAGATGTTGATTTTGCGGTAAACGAAATAGAGATAAATGTTCCGCTTGTAGAGACGCCCACCGAGCCAAGAATGAGATTATAGATGTTCTTTATTGTCCCTGCAGTATTGTCAATTGTGCCTGCATTAAAAAAGGTCGTATATCCATTAAAAATATTTCCTTTTGTGACAGAGTTCGCTTTTAAGAGAGATGGATTAAAGGCTATTTTTAATTCATATGATTTTATCGGTTGATTGGGGACACAAAGGATAGTGACAGTAAAGGTACTACCATAGGATACGGTTTGACTTAATGGATTGACTTTCACAGTCGTTGTTGACGCAGCATGCACGGGTATGATGAGATTTCCAGATAATAGTATCATGGAGATCATCATAGGAATAATTAAGATGTGAATTTTTTTACGAATTGTTGCTATCGAGCTCATAGATACAGTACCAACCATTTTTTACTGTTATTATTTGCCATCTGTTTCTTTCTATTATTCCCTATTTTTTGAATGGGGTTTGACCTATTGGAATATTTTTGTGTATTTATAGTCATAGTAATATCATCCTTTAACCTTAGGAGTAAACAGTGTCATGTGATGTGTCGAAAATTGTTGTCTTCATTTCTGGATGAAAACAGCCGTTCTTGGTGCTAATGTTTTTGTTACTCCATTGATGGTGAATGTGACACTGCCAGTCCCTAAGAGGTTCATATTTGCTGCCACATAATAATTCGTAAACTGGCGTGCATATACCTGGGCTGTACCACTCACATGGTAGTAATCTCCCACTGGTTGTCCTAGTTTCATATCCATTTCTGAGTAATAACCATGGGTTGAATCACTATCGAAGAACTGCCAAGAGTAATACGCTTTGTTTAAATCTACAACGGCAAAGGAGAAGCATGCGTAGGTGAAGAGCATCCATTGTTTCGCTTGAGTTGGATGTGCACTTGCATCTGCGCATCCGCTATTGACTGCGATGGTGTTCCCCAGTTTGGCTTGCTCATGGAGTAAGTCCACCGCGAGAAGCCCGTAGTTCCAGCCATCGGTTCCATATCCATTTTCGTTATAAGCTTTGCTTCGTCCGTGTATGAAGTTTTCCCAGAAATGGACGTGGGAAATGCCTTGACTATAGAGCATGTGTTTGTAGGCGTTAGGGAAAAGCAGGTGACTCCCTATGGTTGTTTTGATGTTTTGTATGTGGTTGTACATCCAGGTACCCCAATTCGTTGTCACATCGGTGGGTATTTTCGTATAGGGAACCGTGAATATTAAACCATCCTCATATAAATCAGTGGGAACGCCATCTAGGAAGATTCCATCAAATTGAGGATTACTTGTGAGTAACGTTTTACACCGTTGGGAGAAGTAACTACTCCATCCTGTGTTCGGTTTCATAATGTAATTTGTTGGATACCCTGACGGTTGGACACGATGTCCGCTGGTATCATGTAAAAACCAATCCTCGTGAGACGATACTACACTCCAGTCAGAGTATGTCGTGCTCATCATGATGGAATCATAATACCCTATAATCTTTATGTTCGGGTTGAGGGCTTTGACACTTGCAGTATCAGCGGTATATGAGGCTGGGCAGTTCAGCATATCAAAATGGTCTGCGATGAATTCCTGATTTGTTGGTTCATCCATGACGGAACTATATGCTATGGATAGTTTCTGTATTCGTGCATTATCGATCGCATTAACTGTTTCCCCGTAATGGTTTGCGACAAACATCATGTCGCATACTTGTACGACTCCGTTCTTATCGACATCTGATTTAATCCATCCTGCTGTTCCTGTCGTTCCGATATATTTATTCATTTCGATGAAGTCCGATAAATTGATGATTCCGTCGTTATTGATGTCGCATTGTTGTAGTGTCGGGGTTGCTGCAAATACAGGAATACTTGAGAGTCCGACGATCACTAAGATTAATACTACAGCTTTTATTCCTCTTCCTATCTGTCGTTTTTGCATTTCCATTTTCTCCATTCAATTTCACACTAGTGTTCGTATGAAATTGTTCGTAATTACTCTTATTTTCAGTTGGCGCTACACCGTGGCACTGGAAATAACCCTCTTTACGCCCATCTCCGACGCTTGTAGAGCTGGACATGAGAATATCTTCATGATTTAAATAATTTTTTATAGAATTATTTTTTTTAGAGAAAAAAATTCATTATTATAAAAAAAATAACGGCGTACTATAATGTTATATTTCAAGATGTTTACCAAGATTCTCCAAAATGATTCGAAACGAATACTAAATCTAACACTTGAATCTCGCCATTGTTGTCTACGTCTTCACGGATCCATCCGTTGGTACCGGTTTGATGATAGTGATTTGATATGGTGACCAGATCAAGGATGGTGCAGTGGCCGTCGCTATTGATATCCCAGTTTGCTGGCATTGAGAATAGTATATTGCTTGATGTATTGATATTGTTAGTTGTGTCCGTTGCTCTGATGGAATAACTGTAGTTCCCCGCGGTTGAGAACGCGGTGGTCGTGCGATAGTAATACTTCCCGGAGGTTCCGGTGGTCATTGAGACATTGTTCCATGAACCCGTAGGATTGTGGATTCTTAAAATGACTTGGGAGACTGCGACATTGTCTGTGACGGTACAGCTCACATTCACCCAGCCGTATGAGGGATTGGTGTCTAAAGGATTTGAGGTTGTCCGTGCGATGTTGGAAATCTGTGGTGGCTGGGAATCGGTGAAATGAGCGGTGACTGCTTTGTTCCCATCCATCGTAATCGTCTTTGGATTCTGGCTCCCAGTGAGATCCCCAGTCCAGGAACTAAATGCCCATCCGGTGCTTGGGACAGCGGTTAAGGTCACCACCTGTCCATAGGTATACGTGGCTTGNNGTGAAATGCGCGGTGACGGATTTGTTCCCAGTCATGG
Source organism: Methanobacteriota archaeon (assembly GCA_017885605.1). Lineage (GTDB taxonomy): Archaea > Thermoplasmatota > E2 > DHVEG-1 > DHVEG-1 > SM1-50. The sequence continues at coordinate 6,930 of JAFNFT010000046.1, forward strand.
TAATCGACGTGGGGTTTGTGCTTCCTGAGAGGTTTCCGGTCCAGGAGGTAAACACCCACCCGGTGTTGGGAACGGCCGTGAGTTGTACTACGGTTCCGTAGGGGTAGGTTGCTTGGCTGGGGTTCTTGGTGACCGAGCCTGATCCGTCGAGTGTTATCGTTAAAGTGAATTCTCGGAGGGTGACGGTCCCGTTTGTCACGGTGATCGGGACGTATGCGGTGTCGTTGGTGATACCGACATCGAATAGGCCAATGGTGGTGGTCCCCGATGCTGCCTGGGCGGTGAATGAGAGGGATACGAGGGTTCCTGGGTTTGTGACGCCCCCCGCGCCAACGATTAAGCCGTAGACGTCGACAATGGTTCCTGCAGTGTTGTTGATCGTTCCTGGGTTGAAGAACGTCGTATAGCCCGTGAAAATGGTTCCTTCGGTCACAGTGTTCGCATGTAAGAGTGTTGTGTTAAACGAGAGTTTGAGTTCGTAGGATTTGATAGTTTGGCCTGGTGTGCAGCTGATGCTGATGATGAAGGTTTGGCCTGCGGAGACTGTTTTGCTTGCGGGGTTGACTTGAACTAGGGTCGGACCATCTGCACTGATAGGAGGGGGTATGATGATCATGAGAAGTACCAGAATGATACAAAATGCTGATGTGAGAATACCCCTCTTTTCTGCCCCGCTAGTGTTCATCTCCGCCATCTCCCAAAATGTGATACTAAATACCATGAATTCTTTTGTCATTGGTGTTATTAATAGATATGTTGGGAAAATAGCAAAATGAAAAAATATAAAAAGATTTATTTAAAAAAATAGGGTGATGAGAAATGGCTTTCTCAAAGGGAAAATCCTATTTCATCTATAGCAAGAAATCTAATGAGAGATACTAAAAAAAAAGGAAGATAGGTTCCCTCAGTTTTTAGTCATTTTTTAGAGATTGTACCGTGGAAGTTTTCCATGGGACGTCTGATACCAATCAATGATGGACTTTTCCTCTCGTTCCGCATGTTCTCTGTGGAACGGTCCTTTGACGATACTGTAGTTCGTCCAGTTTTTGTTGGTATGTTTCTGTTCTAGAACGCTTCGTTCTCGGTCATGGGTGATCCCATAGTAGACTACCTCACAACCGTCTCGTAGTACATAGAGATAGTACCCTCTTTTCTTCATATATCTTTACCTCCGCCCAAATAGTTACTATATTGTAACAATTACTCCTATAAGAATGTAGCGTAACAAATAAAATGACGGTTAAGCAGCCTTCTTATTATTTTTTTTAATATAATTGAGGTGGTTCTTTCCTACTCCGGTGATAGTTTTACTAAATCAATGATGATGATGCCGTTGGATGAGAGCGTCAGTCGGGTTGCATTCTGGGAAAACAGATAAGTATAACAGATGGAAAAATAGTCAGACGTATCAGGGGATGCGTTAGTTGAAAAACATAGGGTCGTGGTATCATTCGTATAATCAAACCATGAGGTGGAGGTGGATGGTTCGCCATCAAATATTTGGGTGAGAATATTTTTTGCCGTGAGATTTGCATAAAACACCCAGGTCTCGTTGTTCGGGGCCACATCGATGACCCCCCAGTTGCCGAGGAACTTGTTCTGTGTGGTGTTGTGTTGTTGGTTTCCATTTGTGGTGTTTCCTGTTTGATTTCCTGTTGTGTTATTGTTTTGATGAGTTCCATTCTGGTTTGTTTGTTCTTGGCATCCGCTGAAGCAGATAAAAAAAATCAAGAGAATTGTAGCGATGATCAGGATTGACGTGTTTTTCATGGTGATCATACTGGATGGTGGTGTGGTATGTTCCTTAGCCTTAAAAAGGTATCACGGTTTCTTTTGTTTATTAAAAAAAAGGAAAAAAAGGGGGAGAAAAATTTTCGTTGTTGGTTAGAATTTTTTCTCCTCATTGTCTTGATTTTTACTGATGGTTCGTGATCGTCGTCTGCCCCTCATGATATAGAACAGGAGGAGGAATACGGCGATCAGAATAGCCAGGATAATGAGTGCGTACTGGAGTATCGGTTGTTCCCGGTAGACTTGTGTTTGGCCGGACACGGGGTTATATAGTGTGTTCCATTTTCCGTCCCCGTTCGTGTCTATCAGATAGGTTCCGTCGGCTTGATGGTTGACTGTGGTTTCAACCCCGGTTTCATTGCTGTGGAACTTTTCATAAACTCCGTCGCCGGTCATATCAATAAGGTACCCGAGGTTTTGGACGTGGATGACGTCAATGGCTACGGTTATTTCAGCTATATCTGAGATAGTGTAAGTGTCATTAGCTTGGGCTTGGATAATGTAGAAACCGGGGGCTGCCCATTGGTGAGAGAGTTCGAGGGGTTCTCCGCTTCCAATTGCTGATGAGACAATTTGGGGTCCATCACCCCAGTTAATGAAATAGATCAGGTTATTATTATCGGGGTCGATCGAGACAAAGGTGTATTGGTAGTTGATGGTTGCAACCCCGGAGTGTGGACCAGCAATAACTGGTGTTCCGGGGGGATTGTTCTCTGTTGTAATGGTGGCTATTGTCGGATAGATATTGGTCCCAAAATCATTATCCATGACCAGAAGACTGACGTTGTATATCCCAGGAAGCGTGTATTTATGGGTCGTTGTCTCCCCGGTGCCGTTGGTTCCATCGCCAAAGGTCCAACGCCAGGAGATGATCCGACCGTCAATGTCATAACTACGAGATCCGTTAAAGAACATCGTCGCATTCACGAATCCTTGATATGGCTCCCCTGAAGACGCAGATGCACTGGGGAGTTCGTTTGAAGGGGGTACTTCTGGGTTTTCTGGTGTTCCTCCAGAGGATTGTACATACATCCCGGCATCCCAGATGGTAATACTTTCACCTTCTGTGAAATTGAAGGCAATGGTTTTTCCTGTTGCTGTATCAGCATCGCTATCATCAGAATCGTCACTGCCTGCATCTTTTATGGTGAATTTATATCCTGATTTCAGGATGAATTTCAGATAGTACTGCCCTGAGAGAACATTATTAAAGATATAGTGTCCTTGGGTGTTTGTGGTGGTTGTTTGGAAAAGCGTGTCATTACTATAATAGAGTTGAACGGTCACATCTGGGATCCCTTTTGCGTTCGCCCCTTGGAGACCATCTGCGTTCGTATCATACCAGACGAGCCCCTCGAACTGATTGGGGATCGGGATGGCGAGTTCTAAAAATGCTAATTGAATTTTACTTTCTCCTTCTATTGCGATCGCGAGGATATCACCGTTTCCAGGGATATATCCAGCACTATTGTTTTTCGTATCGTTGATGATTGGCCATGCACCAGGGTAATCTGTTGGAATTATACCATCGGTAAAGTACCACATTGCATATTGAACAGTGTGTTTGAGTTTCCCTTGTCTATGGTTGATGATGTAGTTTATTTTCTCCCAATCGATATCTTTAAAATTGTTACTGAGATCGTCAGCATAGCATGATTTTAGTGTTACACGATGGTTAGTATTAATGTCCATTACATTGTATTTATCTACACACCAGCCAGGATATACATCGTCGGTGACATCATAACCTGAAGGGACTCCTGTTAATGTAAAATTAAACCAAACCTGTGTGCTATCATGATCGGGGGTCAAGGTTATAATTGTACTTGGTAATCGAACTGTCGGTTCAGTTGGTGCTGCTGTTATTGTTTGTGCTGAGCAGGTTAATAATGTACAAATGCTTAATGCTATAATCCATTTTTTCATATCCACATCTACCTCACTAATCTTTTCTATGTTTTTATTTATTTGAACCCGTTTAATCATTAGCTCTTATTTAAATGTTCCTTTTTTAATAATCTGACGTACGCATTTCGACCGAGTACGTAATCTTCTTTACTGATCTGATTTTTTGGAAAAAAAAAGGAAAAAAATGATTTCTCAAAAAGAAAATCAATCGACATCGATTGTGTGGGTTACTTTGAAATTTTAGCTATATCACTCTTTATTCTTGCGAGTGCTGCTCAGTGTCCGTGTTTGTCGTTTGATTCTTATGATAGTGTAGAGTAAGAGGAACGCGATGATGAGGAGTATGAAGAGGAGGTATTCGAGGATTGGGAGTGCGTGGTAGTCTTGGTATTGGTGGGTGGTGGGGTTGTAGATGATGTCCCAGTCTCCGTCGCCGTCTGTGTCGATGAGGTAGTCTCCGTTCTCAAGGATTTTTACTTTTGTTTCGATGCCGGTCCTGTTACTATGGAAGAGATCGAAGATGCCGTCACCGTTCGTGTCGATGAGGTAGCCGAGGCTTCCAATGTATTGGACGTCGATGGCGATGGTGAGTTCTGAGATTTCTGAGAGCGCGTTGTTCTGATCCTGGGCGTAGACATGGATAGTGTAGAACCCGTAGGTTTCCCAGAGATGGGTTGTGGAGGTCTGTTGACCGCTTGGAAAGAATGGGGTGGTGTCTGTGTTGTCATCGTCCCAGTTGATGACCAGGCGGATGGTGTCGTTGTCAGGGTCTGTTGCGGTGATGCGGTATTCGTACATGATGTTCACATGCCCAAAGGTAGGACCGGAGATTGTTGGGGTGGTTGGTGGGTTGTTTCCCTGGGTGATATGGGCAGTGGTGGTGTAGGTGTCTGATGCGAATTGGTCGTCGGTGACCGTTAACGTCACGGTGTAGTTTCCCTTCTGCTCGTAGCTGTGGGTGGTGATCTCGCCTGACCCGGTGGTTCCGTCGCCATAACTCCAGCGCCAGGAAATGATCCGTCCGTCTCGGTCATAGCTGCATGATCCGTCGAAGGTGATCGGTTCATAGACGAACCCGTTGTAGGGTTCACCGGCAGTGCCATCCGCGGTTGGCCGGTGGTTTTCCGTAGTACTTGGTGTTGGGGAGGATGTGGTGTACATTCCTGCATCCCATCGTTGGTGATTTTGTGTAATCGTGATGAGAAAGATAGGGGTTTTTCCAATGATGTCGACATCGCTGTCCATCGAGTCGTTTACTCCGATGTTTTGTGGGCTGAAGCGATAGCTGGTCCGGAGTGTGACTTGTAGGTAGTAGGAACCGGTGGCACTATTATTAAATTGATAGTATCCTTTGTTGTTCGTGGTTGTGGTGTTTATCAGAAAGTTGTTTTGTTGGTACAGATGAACGACGATGTTGTTCAATCCTGGTTCCCCGGTGTCTTGCAGTCCGTTGGCGTTCTTATCATTCCAGACGAGGCCTTCGAGGGTGCTGGGGGTTGGGATGGTTGTTTCTAGAAACGTCAGTTGGATAGTTGGTACTCCTTCGATGGGGACTGCGAGGATCTCTCCGATGGTTGGGGTAAAACCAGTCCCGTGTTGTTCCGCATTGGTGACCATTGCATAGGCATCGGGGTCTCCGGTGCAGGATTCGTTGTTGGTGTAGTACCAAATCGCTTGTTGGATGCTTTTCGGGGTTCCTTGTTTGTGGTTGAGGAGATAGTTGATTTTGTCCCAATTGCTGTTTTGGAAATCGATGGGGAGCGAGGGATCATAACAGGAATACAGGAGGATGGTGTGGTTGACGTGTTGGGTCATGTTGATGGTTTTTTGGAGACACCAGCCGTGGTAGGTTCCGTTGATGATGTCATAGCCTAGTGGAATATCTGTGAGCGTGATATCGAAGTAGCTGGTGGTTCCGTAGACTGCTTTCATGGTGACCAAGTTGGTGGGTAATCGGATGATCGGTGGGGCTGGTGTTGCCACTATGTTAGGAGACGAGAGGAGCATGAGAAGGAGTCCAATGGCCAGTATTTTTAATTTCATAGGGTTCTTTCCTCACTACGTTTGAATTTGTTTGAAAAGAGATGTTGTTTTCTCATGATTTAAACGTTTCGTTTCTCATCATTTTTCTTCAGTTGTTGGTGTTTTTTTCTTCTGTTAAAAATAATTCTGTGGGAATGGGTAACGACTGTCAACAAATATTTAAATAGCTTGTTTGTGAATATAATACTCAAGAGGTCAATTGCCTCTGGAATACTAGCTCGGATTTGAGGAGGAAAGTATCTTGCCGAAAAACCCTCGCAAACGCACTCTTGCAATCATCCCCTGTTGTAATGAAGAAGCAACCATTGGGAGTGTTGTTCTTAAAAGTAGACGATTCGTCAGTGAAGTACTGGTTGTTGATGACGGCAGTAAAGATGAGACAAAGAAGATAGCAAAAGAGGCGGGAGCGATTGTTATTTCGCATAGGAAGAATCGTGGGAAGGGTGCTGCGATTCGGACTGGTTTTCAGTATGCTCTTGACAATGATTTTGATTATGTGGTCACGATTGATGGTGATGGGCAGCATAACCCGTTGGAGATCCCCGCGTTACTTGATAATGTCATGTTAAATGGTCATGATGTTTCGATTGGATACCGTGTGGGGAATAGCACGGAGATGCCGAAGTGGCGTCGTGTCGGAAAACGTGTGCTTGATTATACGACGAGCATGGGGACTGGTGGGTTTGTGACCGATAGCCAATGTGGTTTTCGCGCGTTCAACAGGAAAGCAGTGGAGGCGATTACCCCGAAGCTTCGTGGTGACGCGTTCAGTGTTGAAAGTGAACAACTCATTAAAGCCCATGAGGCGGGTTTAAAATTCGCGAATACCAACGTGACCTGTAAGTATACGGATCTGAAGACGTCGACGAAGAATCCTGCGTCGCATGGGCTGTCGGTGCTTGGGTATGTTATCTGGGTGGTTGCGGAACGGCGACCATTGCTTTTTATCAGTGTCCCTGGTTTTATTGCGGTGATCATTGGTCTTTTTCTAGGTATCTACACCTTACAATATTATAATCAGACGCATGTTTTTCTTATTCCGTATTCGATCATCGTAAGTATTTTGGTGATTGTTGGTGCTCTTGCGATGTTGATCGGGTTGACGTTGAATGTGATCCCGCAAATTCTGAAGAAAGTAGAGTATGAAGACAATTAAAAACTCAGAGTATCTGTTTTGGTGTCTTTCTCGTTCCGGTTGATGCAATCCAGGGTTCGATGATCACTTTGAGAATGAGAGCTTTTTTATGATAACACAGCTGTATTGAAGGCTCCGATAATGAAGTTCGCCCCGATGTACCCAATGGACTGCTTTGCGATGAAGAGTGTTTCATCTGAGGAAAGGACCGTGATGGTGAGCGGGTTGAGCTCGATATAGAGGATGAGGATTGCTTTGGCGCTGAAGAGGGAATCAGTTGCTTCGTGTTCCATGGTGATGAACCCGGCGATGAACGCAGTGGTGAGTACGGGGATGATGGTGAACATGTACTCCATGGTGGTGTTCGTGTTGTTGTTGGTATCATGTACGTTGATTACGAACCGATAGGTCCCTGTCTGCGTATAGGTCTGGTTGAGGTAGTATGCGGGGCTCATAGTGTAGTTCTGGGTCGTTGTGTCTGGGCTGGTGATGGTGACCCAGACGTTATCGACACTTTTAGAGGGATCAACGATTTCGCAGCTGATGTTCAGGGATCGTCCCATGTGTTGGAGGCTTGGGGTGATCCTGACGGTTGTTATTGTTGGTGGTGTTGGTGGTAGTGGTGGTGTTGGTGGCATTGGTGGTATTGTATCGTATTCATACGCCCCAATATCATAGAACGTGTTCTGAGGTCGACTCTGTCCATCATAATCGAAGGGGACGGTATAGGCGGGGTCTGCTGCGTCAATCGCAGGAGACGTGCTATTGAGATGAAAGTTACCTGTGTTTCTGTTGATGAATTGTGGTGAGGAGCGGATTGCAGTTGGTTCGAATTTATGTTTCCCGTCGGACCATGCGGTGTTCGCTGGTTTTGTCGTATGATCATAGATATTGTTGAAGAAATGGAAACAGGTATCAGTGATGTTAGAAACGGAGGAACGTACTTGCCATGTTGCTGAGCCGCTCCCCTGAAATATATTGTTTGCGACAGTGATATTTCGTAGTTTTGTTTGTGGAAGTTCGATTTGGAGAGGGCTTCCTGCGCCAGACACTTGGATGGTATTCTGTTTGATGACGATGGTTTCTAGTCGTTGTGTATATCCTGTGACTCCTTCGAGTTTCAGCCCAGGATAAGAGCTTTTGGTGTTTATAATATTGTTATAGATGGAGATATTTTTGCATCCTCCTTTTTTCTCCACTCCAATCTTTATCGCGGTGTACGTCCCGGAGAAGTTATTGTTGTAGATACTGATGTTTTCATCCCATGCGCTCACTGTCGTGGATTGGCTTCCATCCAGTTTAATCCCGGTCCCTTGTGTGGTGACAATGGTGTTTTTATAGACCGCGCAGTTTTTCGTGTTATTCGCAAAATCAAGCATGATCTTCGGACAGTTCGTTATGGTGTTATGATGAAAACTCACGTCTTTGCATCCTGAGAACGTGACTCCCTCGCCCATGGAATAGCTTGTTTGTGTCTTAGTTATGGTGCAGTTTTCGACCGTGAGGTTATGGCACCATGCTCTGTTTGGGTTTGTCGACCAGAACAGGAGTCCGCGGTCCATGCAGTTGTTTATCGTACAATTGTCAATCCGTATGTGATGTGAAGTATGGGTCCCTTGTTGTGCTACGCGTATCCCGTCTTGTGATGAGTTTTCTAGGACTATATTGGTAATCCTGATGTAGCTTTCTCCCTGGGTTGCTGTTCCGATACATAAGAGGGCATAGTTGGTTGATAGTGCGCATCCACGTCCGTTGAGGACTACTCGTTCACCTGGGTAGCCTGCGATGGTGTACCAAGAATCTGGTATTCCAATTCTGTTAATGAGTATCCCTGTTATGGGTGAAGAAATCTTATTGTAAGTTCCTTCTCGTAGGTAAATGGTGTCTCCGTTGTGAGATGTGTCGATTGCTTTTTGTACGGTTTGAAAAGGATGGGTGATGTTCCCTGAATTTCTGTTATTTCCTGTTGGCGAGACGTACCAGGTGGATGGAGAGGTCGCTTCACCGAAGTTGACGAGGGGGAGGAGTTGAACGAATAATATAAAAATGAGTAGTGATGCGGTTATTTTTTTTATGTTGATCGTACGGTTTTGTTTCCTGAGATTCACTTTATTATGCAAGGCGTTATATTATTTAAATTTAACCTTTGGGATATTTTTTTCTCGATTGTTCAGATGGGTTTTAGAAGCATTTGTTGTCTTTGCTATGGTTGTTCTTCTTGTTTCATCAGCGAGTGAAATAGGAAAAAGAAAAAAAAGAGAGGATTGGGTAGTTCTGTTGTTTTTGTAGATTTGTTTTACTGTTGATGATATCGTAGGAGTTTCTCTGGATACGAGTGGTGGGTTATTTCATCAGGTCTGAGATGATGTACGCTCCACCGAGGAGAATGATCGGGTGGAGTCTCCATTTGAAGACCGTGATCTGATCGATGGCGACGTTCCCTTTGGTGTCGTATGCTTTGACTGTGATATTGTGTTTGAAGCTTCGGAGTGGTGCCCATCGATAGGTGTATGGGGCGGAATCATCGCTTTTTTTGAGTTTGCTGTCGATGTAGAATTCCACATGGTCTATGCTGGTGTTGGTTACTGTGACGCTGGCTTTGATTGTGATAGGACCGTAGATGATGGTGTTTCCTGGGAGTCGTCGGAGTAGTCGGAAGTTGCGTAGGTAGAAGGAGTTCTCTAGCGGCCGTGTGATGGTGACGTTAATACTGGTTTCTTGGTTTCCTCCTGTTTGTGTGGTGAAGCTCCAGAGTGGCCCTGGGGTTGTTGCCTTGTGGTTGTCCCAGGAGACGATCCGCCAGTGATAGGTGGTTCCATTGGCGAGTATTGGCAGGTTGTAGGTGTTGGTGGATTGGTTTGATGCGACTTTTAGTGGAGTGAGTGTCGTCCCGAAATAGACATCATAGGTGACGGAATCACCAATATCGGGGTCTCCTCCGGTCCACCAGATGTCTGTGGTGATGCTGACGTTGGTTTCTCCGTTGTCAGGGATGGGATGATTCGGTTGGTATGGGGGTGTATTATTTTCGTTGGTTGGCAGAACTGTGAGAGAGACGGTAGCTGTTGCGGTTCCTCCGTTTCCGTCACTGATTGTATAGGTGAAGGAATCCTTTCCTGTGTATGCTTTATTTGGTGTGTAATAGGCGTAGGAGCCGTCGTGAGTCGAAGTACCAAAGTCTGGTTGTGTGACGGAGATGATGGAAAGGGTGTCTCCATCAGGGTCAGAGTCGTTTGCAAGGACATTAATTTGGTTGTTTGTGGAGTTTTCCTGAACGGTCGCAGCGTCATCTTTTGCGACAGGTGGCGTGTTTCCTAGGATGAAGGTGGCGGTGACCGCTTTATTGGCATCGATGAGGAGGGTTTTTGGGTTTTGGTTTCCGGTGAGATCTCCGCTCCAGTGGTCGAAGGTGTATCCTTGGTTGGGTGTTGCGGTGAGGGTGACGATGTCGTTGTAGTAGTAGGGTGGTGCTGGTAAAGCGGTGATGGTTCCTCCTGCTGGTGGGACGCAGGTGGTGGTGAGGCTATATTCGTATTGTTGTTCTGCTGCGAAGGATGCGAAGGATGTCGGGTTGTTCTGATTGGCGTAGTTGGTGGCGATCCAGCCGCTACTGCGAGCGACGTTTGAGACGCGGACTTCATCGAGTCTGACGTCGGTCATAGGGTACAGTCCGCCTTCGGTTCCCATGTAATCGTTTCCTAAGCCGAGGTGTGGATAAGCATTGGTGATTGGTGGCCATCCGACTGCGGTGCCAAGCAGTGTTCCGTTATAGTAGAGGGCAGCGTTGCCGTTTTCGTAGGTGGCAGTCAGGTAGAACCAGTTGCCGAGTGGCGTGTCTCCTTTTTTGAGTAAGCTGGTGTGGTTCTGGACGCTGAAGTCGATGCCTTGGTCGGCGGGTTGGTTGTCTCTGAGGTAGAGGAGCCAGTCGTTGGTGGACGAGTATGTTCCTTTGCAGGCGATATAGATGAATGTGGTGTTATCGCGATATGCCCAAGTTTCAAACGTGAGTGCATTAGGGGTATAGGTGAAGTTATTCACAACGATCTTGTCGTTGCCATTGTAGAGTTGTCCGCCGTCTATTTTTCCTGCGTCTGTGTAGGTTGTTCCTGTTGAAATCCCATTGTTGTGATAGGATGTGGAATCGTACATGGTGGTTCCGGTCTCGTTGAGGTGTTGGACCATGACGTAACTAGTGTCCCAGGTGGCTGGGATGTTTTCTTGTGAGGGGCAGTTGGGATTGCCGTAGTACATCCAGAGTTTGGTGTCGACTGTGGAGCTTATGGTGGCGACGTTGACCCAGGTGATGAGGTGGCCGTTGAGGTGGTTGAAGCTTTCGAGTTCGTGTGGTTGGATGGATGTGTTGTCGTCGTATCGGATGAAGACGATGTCTTGCCCGTTTGGTTGAGCTGCGGTAAGATCTGGGTCAGAAGAGCGTGTGAGTAAGACGGGGAAATGGGTTAGGTCTGCGCTGACTTTGGTATGGTCGATGGTGATTAGTTTTCGATACGGCCATTGGGTGTTCCACCAATGAAGGTTATCTCGCGTTGCTGTGGTTTGTGGTTTTTCTAATTGCGATTGTACTAATGGAAAGAACATCGCGACGAGAAAAGTACAGAGTATGGCTAAGGCTATTATTTTCTTATTTGCATTGGTTTTCATTTTAATATTCCTCCATAGAATAATTATTCTATTAGTTTACCATTATATAAATATATTTATAGTTGAGATTTTGGGTATTTATTTGAGAGTTCTATGCATACAACAGAGAACTTCAGATAATAAAAAAACTAAGGAAGGAAAGAGTCCCAATTCATGAATCTCTCTGAATGAACACGCAGGGGCAGCGGTTCATGATCAGGTTTAGAATATCTTCCAGATCCTCGCTGAAGATGAAATGTGATTGCCCACATTATCGTACGCGACGATCTTGAGCGTGTAGGGGAACATGAATCCTCGTTCAGTCCATGCCCAGCTATAGGGTGCTGTGGTAAAGCTTGCTTTTAAGATATCGTCGAGATAAAACTCCACTCTGCTGACCCCGGATTGGTAATCGGTCACGGTGGCGATGACGTCCGCTCTTCCAATGACGATGGTCGTGAAGAAGATCGGTATTTCTTTGATGATGAAATTTTTGATATTGATATTGAGATATCCCAGGCGTGGGGAGGTGAGTTTAATGGACGGTGGTATGATATCGGTTTTTGTGGTAAAGGACCAGAGGGGGCTTGTATTGGTGTGTTGAAGGTTATCCCAGGCGATGACCTTCCAGTAGTATGTCGTGCTATAATTGAGGTTCGTTACCAGGCAAGTGGTTCCTGAGATGTTTGATTTTATTTTTGTGAGCGGGATAGAAGATCCGAAGTAGACGGCGTAGGTGACGTAATCACCGCTATCCGGGGCGCCACCGGTCCA
>JAFNFT010000047.1 GCA_017885605.1 Methanobacteriota archaeon
ACAACAAAAAAACAAATCTCATTACTATGCAGAAATCAAGAATTCCTCTTATTTTAATTTATTTATTTATCGAGGATTTCTACACCCCCGAAAAAAGCACTGTTCTTCTCCTAGAGACCTCCTTACGAGGTATGCTTCCCTTTTGGAGGAGTCGGTTTGCGGGAATACCCCTGCTCAGGATGTTTCGTCTCTTCGCCACCGATGCCGACAACACAGACATCTAGGACCCCTTTCTGGCCTAGCTCCATGATTAATTGATCAAAAGGATCGTCCTTGTTGAAAACCTTCCGGTACTTCCGGTCTGACAATTTCTGATGATTCTTTTCACCCACCACCATCTGAGGCATCTCCCTAACGGTAAGATATCAGAACGATGCTTATAAAACCGTAGGAAAAAAAAAGAAAAAAAATAAAAATTCTAAGGATATTGCTGGATGGTGCCGATGAACGACGCGTAGATGTAGTATCGTCCGTGAAACCCAAGAGTCCTTGCGGGGATGTCCACTTGTTTCAGGAGGATGACTCCGCTGTCGTGCTGTCCGTCAGCCGTCACGGTAACGAAATGGAGTCGGATCGCAAAGAGATGGGCGTATCTTCCAGTCGAGTCATGTCCGAGGCGTATGGCAAATCCGCGGACCGTTGATCTTCCTAACTCCATTGAACACGCTTGTGCGGTGTCTGATGTACAGGTTGTTGCCACAGCGCTGATCGGAAGTATAGTTGCCAGCATCATTCCACATACGATAAGACCTATGAGTGTTTTCTTCATGGTTCTACATCCCACTCCACGTTGTCATATTATAAATATAATTTTGTCAATATATTAATATTTCGGATACCACTCTAACAGGAAGAAACAGAAAAAGTAACAGGAGAACATGTTACCACCCAAGGAAATGAAAAAATGCTTCCTTCATTGTTTAACTTATGAATCCGTCCATCATGATCTCTATTCGCTTCCTTTCCTTGCTTTTTTTCATCAGCAGTAAAGATAAATAGCCATTGTCTTTTCCAGGTCTCAACATGAAAATCCAGACCGAATGCCTCCCTTGCCTCCTCAAACGGATGCTCTTCGAAACCGAGTTGAACACCATCGATACGAAACGCCAGACACAGGCGTTACGCATCGCCTGCTCATTACTTGCCAAGCTTTATGACCCCGAGGTCTGTAGCGCCACGATCGCGACCCAGGTGCATCAGGCAGTCTACGACGCGTTAGGCGATAAGGACCCGTATAAATCCTTGAAACATCAAAGCAACGCTATCGCAATGACCCTGGTACCCAAAGTCGAATCGCTCATCAAAACCTCACCGGACCCGTTGAAAACAAGCATGGTCTGCGCGATCATCGGAAACATCATGGACTTCGGCATCGACGGCTCCAGCGCGTATCCACAGATGCTCCAGGAAGTCTTCGACAGGCTCTACGAAGAAGGGCTCGGGCACGATGATTACGAAGCACTCAAGAAGCACATCAAACAGGCAACCCATGTTGTGTTGTTCACGGATAACTGCGGGGAGATCGTCTTTGACAAGATCCTCTGCAGGGAACTCAAAACCTTCAACCCACGACTTCATCTGACCGTGGTCGTGAAAGGCGAGCCGATCCTCAGTGACGCGACCATAAAGGATGCACAGGATATCAACCTTCAAGAGGTCGTCGATGAATTGCTGACGACAGGATGCTTTGCAGTCGGCGTTGATTTTTCCAAACTCCCAGGCAATGTGAAAAAAGCCTTGGATCAAGCGGACCTGATCATTGCAAAGGGCATGGCGAACTATGAGTCTTTTTCCGAGACCAGCTACAAACCGATCGCGTACCTGCTGCGGACCAAGTGCAACGCGATCGCCCGTTCAATGAATCTACCTCGGAACATCAGCGCGATAAAAATAGAGGAATAAGAACAAGCCTGATGTACGGTTTTTTATGAAAAAATCCTTTCTTTGTTGATCGTATTTTTTTTGGGAAGAGAGTACCTTAATTTTCTTTGTTTTTAACAGGAGGAAACCTCCGAAGACTTATTTTAAGGTAAAGTTTATATATTTATAAAACAATAATTATAATTGTAGGTGAACATTTTGGAAAAAAAAGAAATGCAGGACCTCTATAAAGAAGCGATCTACCAACATTTACTCGCAGAGGGCATGAGCCCAAACCGGGCAGAAGCAGAGGCACGCCGACGCATGAGACGCGACGACGTCCTGTAACAGAGACAATTCACTTTTTTTAACAGAACAATTTACGTTACGGTAGAGAAGGAAAGAAGCAGAGAAGGGAGGTAGGAAGGATCTGGAAGGGGTATAGGAGAGATGGAAGGAAAAGGAATTAAAAACATCTCCAGATCCTCTTATGTTATACTTTGGCAAATCAAATATATAAAGATTGTGAATAAGAATAACAAAATGAAAAATTACCACTCACTTCGGAGCCAACGAAAACGCCTTCTGCACCGCCTCTTCCGCTGAAGACGCCACATGCAAGAACGCTCGGTTCTCATTCATCAAAAACCCAGCAGCCAGCTCATCGACACACCCACCAGTCCCCACCACCAACACCACTGGTTTTTCAAAAATAACTGCGTAACAAATCTCACTAAGCGTCCCCCACCGACCACCGATCGCGATCACCACGTCTGCGGCGGACACCACCAGAAAATTCCGACGCATCCCCAGACCCGTCGGCACCGGAACATCCACGAACGCGTTCGCCTCCTGCTTCGAATCAGGCAACAAACCCACCGTCAACCCATTGAGAGCCTTGGCGCCACGACAGGCTGCTTCCATGACACCGCCACGGCCGCCACACACAAGGATACCACCCCGGGATGCGATCCCATGGCCTACCTTCTCCGCAGCCTCAAGCATAACAGAAGACAGATGGACATCATCCGCATCACTCCCACACACAGCAATCAGCGTTCGCATCAACGCAGGTTATTGGCTGACTGTTTTTAATCTTTTTTCACTCACCAAAAAAAAGTAGGGGATTACTCCCCGGGTGTCGCAGACTGCTCGACAGCAAAACACGTGGTCCCGCGTCCTTTCTTCACCACGGAGACNNAGATTAGCCTGATCCAATACCTTCATGTTATAATTAATCGTCTGCGGCTTCTGATCAAGCAACCGGGCAAGCTCCTTTTGCGTAATCCCAGGCTGCCGCTTCAACGTATCAATGATCTGGATCTGCAACGCGGTAAGTCGGAACCGCTCTGATTTCGGGAAGTTCATCCCCGTCGGATAGAACACCCGATACTTCAATCCCTCCCGCCGGGACTGGATGAGCTCGGTTTTCTCAAGGACCCCCAGATGATACGAAAGAGTCCCATTCTTCACCCCGACCTTCCGCAGGATCTGGTTATAATGCACCCCCGGGTTTGTCTTGATGAACCCGTAGATCTGTCCTCGGACGAACTGGTCCAGGACATCCTCTTTTTGGATCCGCGAGTAGAACGGCAGCAGCAGCGTAAATAACACCAAGAGCCGGTACCGACCACTCTCGGTGAACACCGCTAGGCCGACCGCGAGTAACCCGAAAGTTGCTGTGAAAGCAGTAATAGGCCCTTTGTTCTTATTCACCCATAAGGACGAATGCGCCAGATTCCCCTCGTAGGCCACCGTGTACTGTTGCGTGGTCACATAGGTAAATCCAAGTGCATCGGAGACATTGAAGATCAACCGATAGGTCCCGCTTTTCTGATACTCATGCGCGACCGTGATTTTATCAGCGGTATATGTCTCGGTGGACCCATCACCCCAATCGATCGTGTAACTGGCCAACGGCACGTCAAGATGCTCCCGCGCGAGCTCAAAAAACACGACCTGTACCTCGTAGACGTCCAGCTCTGGGATCGATTGAATATAATTGGTGTTCATCGTGAAATTCTGCAGAGGAGACACCACCACCGAAGACACACCAAGGACCTCGGATTGCTCTGGGATTTTAATCACTGGTTTTTCATCATAATACACAACAGTGCTACCCTCAGGCAGGATGCTGGTCTCCGTAGAGGATTGAATCGCAAGACGATCACCAGGAAGCCGGATGACAAGGCTTTCCGCAGGTAACTGTACCATGTTTTTCAACGCCCCGTTCAGGATAATGGTACTCGTGTTCAAGCTCGGGTCAGAGACGATCTCAGAATAATTGGTTTTCACCAGCTGGCTGCTCAGCTGCAGCGATGTCACAGCCGTGGCCGAAATAACAGGATCCGCGGATGAAACAACTACCACTGTATCAAAACACACGCCAAGCACTAACGCAGCTGCTAGCATAAATAAAACGAATCGGTTCCATCTTCGCAGTGAAGTACCACTGTCTGGGGGCATAGTCCTATTTTTTTTCTCCGTCATAAATACTTAAGAAATACTCCTTATTTATATGTTTTGAAACAAAATTTGTATCAATGATTCCGTTTTTTTCAAAAATGACAGTCTTTTAATAATATAACAAGATACGGCACACGGAGATTTCCTATGGAACCAGAACCAACCGTCGAAACATCACCAAAACCAAAAACCAGCAAAAAACGCCTCATCCTCGCAGGCGTGTTTTTTGTCATTGGTTTTCTCATCCTCTCCGCAGGAGCATCCGTCTTGTATTACAACCAAGACACCGATAGCGAAGGATATGCCTATAGCAATGTGTACCATGTGAACACCACCGCGTACGCCTTTACCGCGTATATGAATGAATACAGGACGTCAACATGGAGCTGGCTTGGACCAGAGAATATCGCGCAGATAAAATACATCGTCAGAAACCTGAATCCCGCAAAAGAACTGTTCACCGGGTATGCAACGACCGCACAAAGCGAACCATACCGGAAGAGCTTCCAATGTGAGATCCCGACCTATTGGAACTGGCACGTGGAACCCTATTACGCAGAGATCTACATCAACACCACAGTCATTAACGGGACGGGCGCACCAGCGACCCTGCCGCAGACGCAGACATTCTGGCTGACCACAGCACAATCATCTGACACCGCGGTTATGACCTACCTGCCGCAGCATGAGCAACACATCTGGTTCATCATGAACAGCGACGGATCACCACACGTCACCGCGGACATCCAAATAGGATTCAAATCACCGATCCTTACCATCCTACCTCTGATCCTCCTGCCATTGGGAATCATCCTTCTCATCGGTGGAGTCCTTCTGCTGAGAAGAAAGAAAGACAAACCAATAAAAACAGAGTAACCTCTTTTTTCTACAACATAGCGGAAAACGAGAAAAGATGATGATTTTTCTAAAGAATATGAGCAAAATATATATAGTATAAATGATAAATAGGAGAGGGGTAGAAAAATATGCAAGAAGAGCTCATCAACAATGAGAAAAAGAACCCCATGGATATCGACCTTGGGTTCATCCTCTGGAAGCTTGAGACAATCCAAGATTTCGTCCCCTGCATCAAGACCATCATGAGACACGAGGAGGAATAACCCGAAGACATCACCTCTTACTCGAGGGTGATTTCCTTTTTCAACACCAGGTCCCTGAGACGAAACTTCTTCCCATCAGGCAACAGCTCCACCGGCGGATGAATGCCCTGCGCCCACAACCGGAAACAGGCGCAGTTCACATGATTCTGCTCTGACGAGCAATATTTTTGTGTCATCTGTTTAAAAAACTGAATCGTCCGATCATCCTCAATGAAAAACTTCGCAAGAACCGGCTGATTCAGCACAAGATCCTCCAAACATTGATTCTGGTATTTACAGCGGAAGCCCGCATGTAAAGCGACAAACGCAAGGCAATCACAATAATCATCGGACTCACAAACTGAGAAATCAGAATGTTGAACAACCCGCGGAAAATATTGAATACAGGTCCTCGTGAAGTCTTGATAGTACGGACAGCTCATACGATTCCATCCACAGTTCGAAGAGATAGGACGAAGTACCATCAATCACCTTAAAAAACTACCTCTTTCGTCGTCAGATAGTTCAAAGTTTTTTAAAATAAAAAAAGAAAAAAAAGGGGGAGAATTATTTGGTCAGTACTAAGAAGAGAAGTACTGTCGCGTTTTGATCTTTGCTAGCTGATGCGCCCTCATCACAGGATACACTAACACCAATGACTGATTTTCCGAATCCGAGGACAAACGGTATCTTTGCTACACCAACATCGCCTACAGCAATTGCTGCAATAGTACCGTTCTTTGCTCCTCCGAAGAAAATCGTTCCACCTGTAAATGCGATATTCCAATCCACATTGGTTGCTATCGCATCACCAGTGTTTTTAATAGTTGCTTTGACACCGATGGGGCCCTTTATCGTTTCTATTTGTAGAACCGGCGCTGCAACTACTGTTCCTTCGAGTTGGAAGTTAAAATCGCATGCCATATTCAGTAATGCCGGAGTTGAAGTGTTCACCCAGTCTGGATATCCAAAGGTTGTAGATTTAAACATACCTTCATGAAGCTTTAAACCCCCGACTGTTGCATTGTGTCTGACCCATCCAGCTTGTGGAAATGTCATGTTATAGGCATAGATGCATATCCAGTACGGTGTGTGTGCTAGGAATTGAACCGGTGGTGATATCGTAACAGAGTAGTTCGCATACCATCTTTGAGTGATATTCGGAGAATACCAGAACTGCCGTGTGATCGATGAATTTTGGAAAGAATATGTCTGATACATAGTCCCTGGTTTATTTCCCGTTGCATTGTGGTTATAGAACGTGATATTCCAGATGAAGCCATAGTCATGTCCACCCGTTGCATACTGACAATTATAATAACCACCTTGCCAGAGAATGGTGTCAATCGAATAAGTGGCGTCTAACGAAAAATCATCTGCTGGGAATGCATCAATATCCCCTGGGTAGTACTGGGATGCAAGTGAACCGACGGTATATCCCATTCCATTGACCCATGCAACTCCATTAGTCACAGAGCTTGGGCTTGTTGGACCAGATTCATTTGTAGAGACCGTAGGTTGAATTTCATGGGTATTTGCTACGGCTAGTGTTGATGATATCATCACCAGGGTCAGTAGCAAAACAACTGCTTCTTTTAAAAAACTTCGCTTATCCATTTTTTTGCCTCCTTCTCAAAACTATATATTAATAGCAAGTACCCCTATAAATATATTTGTTTCCGAGAGGACCCTGGTTTTTTTGGGCTTATTGGACCCCAAGCACAAAGAACAGGAACACGAATCCTTTTTTCGTCACCTGGACCTTGTCCACCGTCACATTAATCGTTATTCTTCCAAACCCAAGCACAGGAAGCTTCTTGAGCGTCGAGGCACCCGGCAGAAGCTGAAGGATCTTGCCTGATGACTCATTTGCCTTAAGCATGATACCTCCATCAAGGACGATACTCCACAGGATATTGGTAAAAGCAGTCGTCCCATTGTTCCGGATGACCACCGAGACACCAACCCCACCGTTCACCGTAACGGAGAATGGCAACGTATGCAGAATGATAAACGAGGCTTGTTTCTCGGTCTCGGTATTTCCTGCACGATCCACGGAATAGAAAAAGACAGTATGGCTCCCATCATCGGAGACGATGAACGGCGTCGTATACGTAACCCAAGAAGCGCCCTCGTCCAGTTTATACTTGGTATACAAAACCCCGGAACCGTTATCAACGGCGGTCAGCGTCACGGTTACGTTGCTACGGTAGATCCCATCGACCAGGTCCCCTCCAAGGCTGCAGGTTGTCACCGGCGGAATCGTTTCTGGAATGACATATTTCCAGATGAACTCCGTCCCGGTCCCCCCGAGGATCTCACAGCCTTTAATCTCATTCAGACCATCGGTATCAGCATCACCGATATTCAACCCCGCCAGCATATTGGTAGGACCCGTCAGGGTCGCCTCCTCGTAATACCCGGTGCCGTTCCAACCGATCACATGAACGTTCCCCGTCCCGAAACAAAACTCGATCGCACCATCATTGTCAGCATCACCAACCGCGACCGATTCGATGACCGGCTCCTGACCAGGGTATTCACCATGCCAGACCTGAACATATTCAGAACCATCCCATTCGAACAGCCAACCCCCTGGCGTCCCCCCATAAGAACCGATGCCTATCTCCCGGGTGCCATCACCATCCACATCACCAACACCATCACCAAACACCGTGGTACCAGAAGGATAACTCGTACAGACCGGCACCCCGGTCCAGACCTCAGTGTCTTCATCCCAGTTCAACGCCCAGGTCCCCGCAGTCGCATAATCAAGATCGGAGACATCCGCGATCACCTCGGTCTTCCCATCGTTATCAACATCCCCGCTCCACACCATCGGCACCGAATACCCAGACCCGCTCGCACAGGTCCATGAGGTTTCAAAGACAAAGGAACTTGTATCAGAATCCCATCCAAGCGCACTCACATGGATACCACCAGCGTTTGGATCATTGGCGATCAACACCTCTGGATGGGTATCGTCATCATAATCACAGGTGTAAATATCATAGACAAACGTCACACCAGTCCCCGCGTAATAATCCAATGTCGTGAGCGTCACCCCATCCCAGGTGTACGCATAGACCCCATCAGCGCCAGAATACCCCCAGGAGACGCAGAACTCAAGATCCCCATCCTCATCAAGATCAACAACACAGGCACCAGACGGAGAGTGATACGAGCCGCCCGGGACAGACCAGGAATATTCCTCGACATAGGTTTCTTGTGTTGTGTCATAATGATAGATCCGACAGATCCCGGAGTTCTCATACCCACCCAGAATGATCTCATTGGTCCCATCACCGTCGATATCACCAATGGGTTGTGCAAACTCCGCATGACCATTCCCACCAAACGCATAGCTCCATTGCAGCTCCCAGCCGTCTTTCAACCCAGTATGGTTGTCAGAGGAAATACTTTTTGTGTTTGCTGCCCCGACACTAGGGAGCATGGTAGCGAAAAGTAACAGCATACTACAGATCATGATTTTATGGTTCGTGTTCATTTTGATAATCCCCTTAGAAAGAGAATTGCAGTTCCTACGTTTAAATGTTTTCTTGAAAATAAAATATGAAATGTGGCGGAAAACCGAAGAAAAAAAAACTCGTGACTTTCGTCTATCAAAAAAAAAGAAAAAGAGGGGGAGTAAATTATTTTACTCCAATGACGAAGAACAGCAGGA